>JAFPBJ010000015.1 GCA_017390525.1 Lachnospiraceae bacterium
TAGCCTTCCAAGCTAAATACGTGGGTTCGATTCCCATCACCCGCTTACATTTAAAATATTGCATTAGCATGTTTTTGATGTAATTTATGAATACGTGCTAGTAGCTCAGTTGGATAGAGCAATGGCCTTCTAAGCCATGTGTCCGGGGTTCGAATCCCTGTGGGCACGCTTATATGGTGGGTATAGCGCAGTTGGTTAGCGCGCCAGATTGTGGCTCTGGAGGCCGAGGGTTCGAATCCCTCTATTCACCTTGCTTTAGATAATGTCTTTGATATGATTAATGGGCTATCGCCAAGCGGTAAGGCACAGGACTTTGACTCCTGCAGTCGCTGGTTCGAATCCAGCTAGCCCAGTTTATGGGATATTAGCTCAGTCGGTAGAGCACTTGACTTTTAATCAAGTTGTCCGGGGTTCGAATCCCCGATGTCTCATTTAGGTTTTTGGACTTAAGCAATTAGGTTCTTGAACTTAATCATTTGAGTATCACTCAAATCCATAAGCGGATGTGGCGGAATTGGCAGACGCGCTAGACTTAGGATCTAGTGGGAGACCGTGGGGGTTCAAGTCCCTTCATCCGCACTATGTAGCCCTAGAGCAGTTGAATAAATTGCTTTGGGGCTTTTTTTAATCAATAGGAAAGTGCTCGTATGTAGTGGGAGTTAAGGAGAATTTGTGAAACAAATTCTCTTAGAAGTGTCGCTGCAGGGCGACACTTTTTTATGTTATGATACTATTTGTTTAGGAAGGATAGGAAAGGAAGGGAAACAACCATGAAAAAGAAAACAGTATTATTGCTTGGGATGCTCGGACTTGCATTATTAAGTGGTTGTGGAAAAAGCGAGGAGCAAAAGGCCTTAAGAGAAGAAGGAATTCAGGCATATCAAAATAACGAATATGAAAAAGCGGAAGAATTATTTCAAGCTGTCATAGAAGATACAGGACTATTTTTTGATGAGGTAGAAGAGGATAGTGCCCTTTATTTAGCAGATAGCTTAGAAAAGCAAGAAAAATATACGGATGCAATTAAAGCATATAACATATTAATTAGCCATAAAAAGAAAGAAGCAATCTATTATAATAATCGAGGCAATTTATTTGTGAAAAATAATCAAATAAAAAAAGGAATAAAAGATTATAAAAAGGCCATTGAATTAGAAGAGACGAATTTGGAATTTTATTTAAATTTATATACAGCCTATCAACTTGAGGGAGAGGAAGAGAAGGGCGAGCCCTATCTTGCAAAAGCAAAAAAACAAGCTTCAGAAAAAGAGAAAAAATCCTATACCTATGGAAAGGTTTTGCTTTATTTAGGGGAATATAATGAAGCGTCTAATATCTTGTTAAACGAGGTAGACAAAGGAAATATAGAAGCTTATCTTTATTTGGGACTTTGTGCTTCCTATGAGGAGGATTATGAGCAGGCGGAGGAATATTACGATGCTTATTTAAAAGAGGATGCTAGTAATAGCTTTGCATATTACCAATTAATAGAAACCTTGCTTTGTAATGAAAAAATTGATGATGCGTATCAATTGATAAAAACAGCATACGAAAAGGGAGACGACACCTATTTAAAACAAATTAAGTTTCAAGAGATTGTAGTACTAGAAAAGAAATGCCAATATAAAAAGGCATATGCATTAGCTAAAAAATATGTGGAAGAATACAAAGAAGATGAAAAAATAAAAAAGGAACTTATATTTTTAGAAACCAGATAAGATTGGAGGGAGCATTTTGAGTTTGCTAGAAACGAAGGAAAGTGAAGAAAAGGTAATATTAGTGGGAGTTTGTTTAAATGAAAAGGATAATATAGAGGAATCCTTAGATGAGCTTAAGGAGCTGGTAAAAACTGCTGACGCAACAGTAGTAGGGCGTTTGGTACAAAATAGAGAAGCCTTTCACAGTGCTACCTATATTGGAAAAGGTAAGATAGAAGAGCTAAAGGAGCTAGCGCTAGAGACAGGGGCAACAGGAATTGTATGTGATGATGAGCTTTCACCAGCACAAATTCGCAATTTAGAAGAAGCCCTTGATTTGAAAATTATGGACAGAACCCTATTGATTCTTGATATTTTCTCCAAAAGAGCCCTTACAAAGGAAGGAATGATTCAGGTAGAGCTTGCTCAGCTAAAATATAGAAGCTCTCGCTTGGTAGGACTTCGAAGCTCTCTTTCTAGATTAGGAGGAGGAATCGGAAGTAAGGGGCCGGGAGAAAAGAAGCTAGAGCTTGACAGACGTTTGATACGTAATCGTATCGCCCAGCTTTCTAAGGAATTAGAGGAAGTGAAAATGCATCGTGTGGTGCAAAGAAAGCAAAGAAGCAAAAATCTAATTCCTGTGGTTTGTATCGTAGGGTATACCAATGCAGGAAAGTCCACCCTTCTTAACCGTTTGACTCAGGCGGGAGTGCTTGAGGAGGATCAATTATTTGCCACCTTAGACCCCACTACTCGGAAGCTAGAATTAGAAAGTGGTCAGGAAATTATGCTAACCGATACGGTTGGATTTATTCGGAAGCTTCCTCATCACTTAGTAGATGCCTTTCGTTCTACCTTAGAGGAGGCAAAATATTCAGATTTAATTCTTCATGTGGTAGATATGTCTAATCCTCAAATGGATCAACAAATGGAAGCGGTATATGAAACGCTAGATCGCCTAGATATTCGAGATAAGACGATTATTACTGTCTTTAATAAGCAGGATAAGGTGGAAAAATTACAAATTATAAAGGATGCAAAAGCGGACAGAACGGTAAGAATTTCTGCTAAAAAGGAAGAGGGCTTTGAGGAGCTGTTACAAACCATAGAAGAAATTTTGCAATCACGAAAACAATTAATTGAAAAGGTTTATCCATATGACCAAGGAAGTACCCTTCAAATTATTCGAAAATATGGACAAATTTTGGAAGAGGAATATTTACCAGAAGGGACGAAAATTAAAGCCTATATACCAAAAGAATGGGTAAATAGAGTGTAAAAACACAACAAAATAGGGAAAAGCTGTAAAATATGGGAAACACTATATCTAGGAAATAAGAAAGATAAAAGACACTAGATATAGTGTTTTTTCGTTGACCTTTTTGGGGCAATCTGTTACAATAGTATCACTGAGAGAAAGGAAGTTATTTGGCTTGGTTTTGCACGTCATACACAAGCCTTTTTAAGTTACGACGTGAAGAAATGAGGAAAAAATATGTTTAGTGTACAAAAACGAGATGGAGAGATTGCAGAGTTTTCTCTAGCAAAAATTACAGAGGCAATTAAAAAGGCATTTGATGCTACAAAGAAGCAGTATAATCAAGATATTATTGATTTATTGGGTTTAAGGGTTACTGCTGATTTTCAGGAGAATGTAAAGGAAGGAATTGTTACAGTAGAGGAAATTCAAGATAGTGTAGAAACTGTGCTTGAGCAGGCAGGCTACACTGATGTAGCTAAGGCATATATTTTATATCGTAAGCAACGAGAAAAAATTAGAAATATGAAATCTACTATTTTAGATTATAAGGATGTAGTAAATAGCTATGTAAAGGTGGAGGATTGGCGCGTAAAAGAAAATTCTACCGTTACATATTCTGTAGGTGGGTTAATTTTAAGTAATTCAGGAGCCATTACAGCTAACTACTGGCTTTCAGAAATTTATGATGAAGAAATTGCAAATGCTCATAAAAACGCAGATATTCACATTCACGATTTATCAATGCTAACAGGCTATTGTGCAGGCTGGTCCTTAAAGCAGCTAATTAAAGAGGGGCTTGGAGGTATTCCTGGAAAGATTACATCAGCTCCTGCTAGTCATTTGTCTACCTTATGTAATCAAATGGTGAATTTCTTAGGAATTATGCAAAATGAATGGGCGGGAGCACAAGCTTTTTCTTCCTTTGATACTTATTTAGCACCTTTTGTAAAGGTAGACAATTTATCCTATAAGGAAGTAAAGCAATGTATCCAGTCTTTCATTTATGGAGTCAATACACCTAGCAGATGGGGAACACAATCGCCATTTTCTAATATTACCTTAGATTGGACAGTGCCAGATGATTTAGCAGAGCTTCCTTGTATTGTTGGTGGAGAAGAAATGGATTTCTGCTATAAGGATTGTAAAAAAGAAATGGATATGATTAACAAGGCATTTATTGAAACTATGATTGAAGGAGATGCCAATGGGCGAGGCTTCCAATATCCAATTCCAACCTACTCTATTACAAAGGATTTTGATTGGTCAGATACAGAAAACAATCGTTTATTATTTGAAATGACAGCGAAATATGGTACACCATATTTTTCTAACTATATTAACAGTGATATGCAACCAAGTGATGTAAGAAGTATGTGTTGTAGACTTCGTTTGGATTTAAGAGAGCTTCGCAAAAAAACAGGAGGCTTCTTTGGTTCTGGAGAATCAACAGGTTCTGTAGGTGTAGTTACAATTAATATGCCAAGAATCGCTTATTTATCAAAGGATGAAGAAGAATTTTTTGCAAGATTGGAAAAATTAATGGATATTTCTGCTCGTTCTCTTCATATTAAGAGACAGGTAATTACAAAATTGCTAGAGGAAGGACTTTATCCATATACAAAACGTTACTTAGGTAGCTTTGACAACCATTTCTCTACCATTGGTTTAGTGGGAATGAATGAAGTGGGATTAAATGCAAAATGGCTAGGCAACAATATGGTGGATAAGAAAACTCAAGACTTTACAGAAAAAGTACTTAAATTTATGCGAAATAAATTATCTGATTACCAAGAAGAGTATGGTGAGTTATATAATTTAGAGGCAACGCCTGCAGAGTCAACCTCTTATCGTTTGGCAAAGCACGATAAGGAACGTTTCCAAAATATTATCACAGCAGGAAAAGCAGGAGATACTCCATATTATACCAATAGCTCACATTTGCCAGTAGAATTTACAGACGATATTTTTGAAGCTCTTGATATTCAAGATAGACTTCAGACCTTGTATACCTCAGGAACCGTATTCCACGGCTTCTTAGGAGAGAAATTACCTGATTGGAAGTCAGCAGCTAAATTAGTAAGAGCAATCGCAACTAATTACAAGCTACCATATTATACGATTTCACCTACTTATTCTATTTGTAAGGAGCATGGTTATCTACCGGGAGAACAATTTAAGTGCCCTCATTGCGGAAAAGAAGCAGAGGTGTATAGTAGAATTACTGGCTACTATCGTCCGGTACAAAACTGGAATGACGGAAAAACACAAGAGTACGAAAATAGAAAAACATATCAAATTTCTACAGATTCTTTAAAGGAAGTACAAACTACTTATGCTAAGCTTCAAAAGGATGATACGGTAGAAATGGTACCACAAAAGACAATTAAATATTTATTTACTACAAAAACCTGTCCGAACTGTAAAATTGCCAAGGAATATCTTGCTAATGAAGATTATAAGCTAATAGATGCAGAAGAAAATTATGAATTAGCCAAGGAATTTGGTGTTATGCAAGCACCTACATTAGTTGTGTTAAATGGAAATGTACAGGAAAAATATGTCAACGCATCTAATATCAAAAAATACGTAGAAAGATAGCCGATTGAAGTAAAGTTATGTTAAAGGGAATCGGTGTTTTTGACGGAATTGGAATTGGGCAGGCATATATATATGAAGAAAATGAAATAGTTGTAAAAAAGGGGAGTAAGGTCTCTAAGGAGGAAGAAAAGGAAGCCTTCTTAGAGGCACAGGAAACCTTTGAAAAAGAAATTAGTGCTTTGATTGCACAGCCTACCTATGAGCTAGAAAAGGAACAAAAAGAAATTTTACTAGGACAGCTTACTATGATAAAGGATCCTGAACTACTTGACCTAATAGAAGCTTTTATTTCACAGGAAAATATGTCGGCAGCAGAGGCAGTGGAAAGGGTTTGTGATCAATATATTCAAGTGTTTTTAAACAGTGGGGACGAGGTTTTGTGTGAACGTGCTACTGATGTAAAGGATTTAAAACAAAGAATGCTTCGGATTTTATTGGGAGTAGCAGAGGAAAGGTTAGATCAGTTTCCTGAGGAAACTATTTTGGTGGCAAAGGAGCTTACCCCAAGCATGACCACACGACTAGATTTGTCTAAAATCTGTGGGATTGTAACAGAAACAGGGGGACGTACCTCCCATGTTGCAATTTTAGCCAAGCTTTTAGAAATTCCTGCAGTGTTAGGGGTAAGTCAGGCTACTACGAAGATTAAGACAAAGGATATTGTGGGGATTAATGGAAAACGAGGAGAAGTGTTTGTTTCTCCTAATGAAACCCAGCTTAATATATTAAAAAAATCACAGGAGGAATATAAGCAGCAACAAAGGGAGCTGATTGCCTTTAAAGAGAAAAAGGCAGAAACAAAGGATCAAAGGCCTATTATCTTAGGAGGAAATATTGTAGGTGCTAAGGATACAAAGAAGCTATTAGAATATGGTGCTAGTGGAGTTGGATTATTTCGTACGGAGTTTCTCTACATGGATAGAAGCACCTTTCCTGATGAAGAGGAGCAATTTTTAGCCTATAAGGAAACGCTAGAAGGTATGGAAAAGAAAAGTGTTACCATACGAACCCTTGATGTAGGGGGAGATAAGGAAATTGGCTATTTAGGAATTGAACAGGAAATGAATCCTTTTTTGGGATATCGGGGAATTCGGTACTGTTTAGGTGAGCCTTTTCGATTTAAACAACAGCTAAAGGCGATTCTTAGAGCTAGTGCTTATGGCAAGGCTAAGATTATGCTTCCTATGGTAACAAGCCTTGAAGAGGTGAATCAAACAAAGAAATTGCTAGACGAATGTAAGGAGCAGCTAGAGGAATTAGGTGTTCCTTATGATAAAGATATTAAGCTGGGAATTATGATGGAAACACCTGCAGCCTGTGTTATTGCGGATCAGCTAGCAGAGGAAGTAGATTTCTTTAGTATAGGAACCAATGATCTTACCCAATATTTGCTAGCGGTTGACAGAGGAAACAAAAAGGTATCCTACTTATATTCTGTGTTTCATCCTGCTGTACTTAGAAGTATACATAGAGTCATACAATGTGGAAAAGAGGCAGGGATTACAGTAAGCATGTGTGGAGAAGCTGCTAGCTTGCCAATTTTAATTCCAGTATGGTTAGGCTTTGGTCTTACTGAATTTAGTGTAAGTCCTTCCGCAATTTTACAAACGAAGAAAATTCTTCGAAGCTGTGATAGTAAGGAATGTATAGAAATTGCTAACAAAGTACTTGCTATGAAGGAGTCAGGACAGGTAGCACAATATTTAGAATCAAAATGTAAAGATTATTATGAATTTTAAAGGATACATTATTGTATCCTTTCTTTTTGTTTGAAAACCTTAATCTTAAAAAGAAAATCGAAAAAAGTAAGAAAACTCATTGACGGATTGGAAATATACTGTGATAATATACTGTATGGGAAAAAATATATCATAGCTGAGTGTTTTTTCTAAACACTCTCCTCAAATATACAAAAAAATAGAAATGGAGAAAAAACAGTGAGTAAGATTAGAACAAGATTTGCACCAAGTCCAACCGGAAGAATGCATGTAGGAAACCTAAGAACTGCACTTTATGCTTATTTGATTGCAAAGCATGAGGGTGGAGACTTTATTTTAAGAATAGAGGATACAGATCAAGAACGTTTAGTGGAAGGTGCTGTAGATATTATTTATCGTACCTTAGCGAAAACAGGACTAGTTCATGACGAAGGCCCTGATAAAGACGGAGGCGTAGGTCCCTATGTACAAAGCGAGCGTCAGGAAAAAGGAATTTATTTAGAATATGCGAAAAAATTAATAGAAAAAGGAGAAGCATATTACTGCTTTTGTACTCCAGAGCGTTTAGAAGGCTTAAAAACTACTGTAGCAGGAAAAGAAATTGCACAATATGATAAGCATTGTGCAAATTTATCAAAAGAAGAGGTAGAGGAAAATCTTAAAAAAGGAATTCCGTATGTGATTCGCCAAAATAATCCAAAGGAAGGAACTACTACCTTCCATGATGAGATTTATGGAGATATTACAGTAGATAATAGCGAGCTTGATGATATGGTATTAATTAAATCGGATGGATATCCTACTTACAATTTTGCCAATGTAGTAGATGATCATTTAATGGGAATTACTCATGTTGTAAGAGGAAATGAATATTTATCCTCATCACCAAAATATAATCGTTTATATGAAGCCTTTGGCTGGGAGGTACCAGTTTATGTACATTGTCCGTTAATTACCAATGAAGAGCATCAAAAGCTAAGTAAACGTAGTGGACATTCTTCCTATGAGGATTTAGTAGAGCAAGGCTATTTAACAGAGGCGATTGTAAACTTTGTAGCATTACTTGGTTGGAGTCCTGAGGATAATAGAGAAATCTTTTCGCTAGAGGAATTAGTAGAAGCCTTTGATTATCGTCATATGTCAAAAGCGCCTGCAGTATTTGATATGGTAAAATTGGCTTGGATGAATGGTGAGTATTTAAAGAAAATGGATTTGGAGGATTTCCTTCCACTGGCTACACCATATTTAAAGGAAGTCATTACAAAAGAGTTAGATTTAAGAAAAATAGCAGAGCTAGTAAAAACAAGAATTGAGCTTTTACCACAGATTAAGGATCATATTGATTTCTTTGAAGAATTACCAGATTATGATGTGGCAATTTACACTCATAAGAAAATGAAAACCAATTCAGAGAATTCCTTAGAAGTATTAAAAGAAATCCTTGAAGTATTAAAGGATTTTAACGATTGGACTGTAGAAGGACTTCATGACAAAATCATGGAATATATTAAAGAAAAAGGCATTAAAAACGGTCAAGGCTTATGGCCAATTAGAACTGCAGTATCTGGAAAGCAATCCTCTCCAGGTGGTGCCTTTGAAATCATGGATATTTTAGGAAAAGATGAATCCTTAAGAAGAATCCAAATCGGAATTGAAAAGCTTGAGGCAGCAGTTTAATGGACAACCTAAATGATGCACAAAAGCAGGCAATTGTTCATAAGGATGGTCCTATGATGGTGCTTGCAGGTCCTGGCTCTGGTAAAACAACGGTAATTACCAAACGCACCAAATATTTGGTAGAAAAGCACGGAGTAAATCCAAGAAATATTTTAGTGATTACCTTTACAAAGGCTGCTGCTAGAGAAATGAAAGAAAGATTTGAACAGCTTATGAAGGGAGAGTGTCAGGTTACCTTTGGCACTTTCCATTCTGTGTTTTTCTATATTTTAAAGCAGGCCTATCACTTTACAGCAGCTAATATTATAAGAGAAGAAACGAAAAAAGCTTATATAAAAGAAAGTATAGACAGACTGAATTTGGAAGTAGAAGATGAAGCAGATTTTATCAGTAATATAATTGGAGAAATCAGCTTAGTAAAAAGCGAAATGCTTCCTATTGAACATTATTATAGTACCAATTGTGCGGAAGAAATCTTTATACAGATTTATAAGGAGTACGACCAAAGGCTTAGAAGAAATCAGCTCATTGACTTTGACGATATGCTGGTATATTGCTATGAGCTTTTAAGTCAGAGAAGTGACATTCTTGCTATGTGGCAAAATTATTATCAGTATATTTTAATTGATGAATTCCAAGATATTAATAAGCTACAATATGAGATTGTGAAATTATTGGCAAAGCCTAGAAATAATCTATTTATTGTAGGGGATGATGATCAGTCGATTTATCGCTTCCGTGGGGCAAAGCCTGAGATTATGCTAGGCTTTCCTAAGGATTATGAAAATACCAAAACAGTGCTATTAGATGTGAACTATCGTTCCTCTAAGGATATTGTAGATGGGGCATTAAGAGTCATTTCTAATAACAAAAACAGATTTGAAAAGGTGATAAAAAGTAATCGTGCATTAGAACAGCCGATTGTAGTAAAAAGCTTTTCAGACACCAACGAAGAATATAAGTATTTAATTGAAGAAATACAGAAAAATAATAGAAGTGGAATGCTTTATCAGGATATGGCAGTAATTTTTCGTACTAATCTTCAGCCTAGAGTATTGATTGAGCGATTAATGGAATATAATATTCCCTTTAAAATGAAGGATATGGTGCCTAATATTTATGAGCATTGGATTGCAAAGGATTTGATTTCCTACATAAAGATAGCTTTAGGGGACCGAAGTCGAAGTGAATTTTTAAGAGTCATGAATCGGCCTAAGCGTTATCTTAGTAGAGATTTATTATCTAGCTCTGTGGTGGATTTTTCTTTATTAAAAGAAAAGGTAAAGGATAAAAGCTGGATGGTGGAGAGAATTGTTCAGTTAGAAGCAGATTTAGATATGGTAAAAAATCTTCCACCCTTTGGGGCAATTCAATATATTAGAAAAGCCATAGGCTATGAAGGATATTTAGAGGAATACGCTAGTTTTCGTCGGATGCAGGTATCAGAATTACTAGAAATTCTTGACCAATTACAGGATGGTGCCAGAGAGTATCAGACCTTTTCCCAGTGGTTTGCTCATATGGAGGAATATAAGGTTCAACTTGAGGAGCAAATGAAGCAAAGGGAAGATAAAAATTATGATGGAGTAACATTAACTACTATGCACAGCTCTAAGGGACTAGAGTATCAGGCTGTGTTTATGATAGATGTGAATGAAGGGATTACTCCATACAAAAAAGCAGTAAAGGATGCGGATTTAGAAGAAGAAAGACGCATGTTTTATGTAGGTATGACTAGAGCAAAGAAAATTCTTCATATTTACTGGGTAAAGGAGATGTTTCATAAGAAAATGAGTCCTTCCCGTTATATAGGAGAGCTTTCCTTTGCAAAGGAAAGACTTAAGGTAGGAAACGAAATTTATCACAAGAAGTATAAAAAAGGAACCATTACTTATATAGATGAGAAAAAAATGATGGTTTACTTTGAACAGCTAAAAGACACCAGGACTCTATCTATTGAATATGCAGTGAGTCAGGGGTTAATAGAGTTTTAATATAGGAAAAGAAAGGAAAAAAGATGTTATTTAGTAGTACGGTGTTTTTATTTGCATTTTTGCCTTTGGTATTACTTTGCTATTTTGCCAGTGGCAAAAAATATCGTAATTTAGTTTTGTTAGTATTTAGCTTACTGTTTTACGCTTGGGGAGAACCTGTTTATGTGGTACTGATGATTTTATCTTGTGGCGTGAATTTTATTTTAGGAAAATTAGTGTACCGATATAAATGGGAGGAGAACTACCAAAGTGAAAAGAAAACAAAGGCAGTGATTATTTGTACCCTTTGTTTTAATCTTGGGTTATTAGGATTTTTTAAGTACATTGACTTTTTTATTGAAAATTTAAATCATATTTTACCAGTATCCATTTCACCCCTTCATTTGGCATTACCAATTGGAATTTCCTTTTATACCTTCCAAAGTATGTCTTATGTATTTGATGTATACAGAAAGGATGCTAAGCTACAAAAGAATTTCCTAGATTTAATGATGTACGTTTCTTTATTTCCACAGTTAATTGCAGGACCTATTGTTCGTTATCAAACGGTAGCAAATGAAATTAATGAAAGACACGAATCCTTAGACGAAGCAGGAGAGGGAATTAGCTTATTTATTATAGGCTTAGGAAAAAAGGTATTGTTTGCAAACACCATTGGTGAGTTATTTACTCAGTTAGGAAACCTTGATGCTAGCCAGCAATCAGTAGGGCTAATGTGGCTTTCAGCTATTGCCTACGGTTTACAGATTTATTTTGATTTTAGTGGATATTCAGATATGGCAATGGGACTTGGAAAAATCTTTGGCTTCCATTTCCTTAAAAATTTTAATTATCCATATATTTCCACTAGCATTACGGAATTTTGGAGAAGATGGCATATTTCTTTAGGAACCTGGTTTAGAGATTATGTATACATTCCTCTTGGGGGAAGCAGATGCTCTAAGCTTAAAATGTATCGAAATATTATGGTAGTTTGGATGCTTACCGGCTTTTGGCATGGAGCGTCTTGGAACTTTGTGTTGTGGGGCTTTTCCTTTGGTGTGATTTTATTAATTGAAAAAACCTTTTTATTAAAGTGGTTGGAAAAATTACCAAAGGTAGTAGGACATATTTATACCCTATTACTAGTATTGCTTAGCTGGGTAATTTTTGCTTACGATAAAATTGAAGTGGGAATTTCTCATATTGTTTCTATGTTTGGATTTGGTAAGCTTCCTGTTTGGAATGAAGCTACAAGCTATTATTTAGTAAGCTATGGGTTGTTATTTGCAATCTTGATTTTTGCCTCTACCCCAGTTCCAAAGGCCATTCATTTACATTTAAAACGCAAGCTAAAGGGAAAGGTGCACACTGTGTATGAGCTAGTGGTATCGCCAGTGTTTGTATTGATTGTGTTGTTACTTTCTACTGCATATTTAGTAAGTAATTCCTTTAATCCGTTTTTATATTTTAGATTCTAGGGATGTTGAAATTAAGAAAAGGAGGGCTTTCGGTGAAAAACAAAATAATTGTAGTAGGCTTTGTGCTATATTTAGCTATATTTTCTGTTGCTACCTTGATACTTCCCAAAAAGAGCTTTTCCCAAATGGAAAACAGAGTCCTTGCAAAAACTCCGGTTTTTTCGGTAGAAGCCTTAATAAAGGGAGAGTTTACCGAGGATATTGATTCCTATTTATCGGACCATATTGTGGGAAAGGATGCTTTTGTTAAGCTAAAAACCAATATGGATTATTTGTTAGGAAAAAAAGAAATAAATGAAGTTTATTTTGGAAAAAAACATCGATATATCAAAAAATTTCAAATAAATGAAAGACAATTGAAGAATAATCTTAATTCTATTAATACTTTTGCAAAAGAACAAAAGGATGCAAACATATATTTTTTATTAGCCCCAAATGCGAATTTAATTTACCAAGAGGATTTACCAAAATTCACATATGAGGAAAGTCAAAATAAGGTGTACGAAATGGTTGAGCAGGAATTAGAAGAAAATATTACTCTTGTCAATCCTACAGAGGAGCTAATGGCACATAAAAAAGAAGCAATCTATTTTAATACAGACCATCATTGGACTATGAGAGGCGCTTATTATGGCTATAAAAGCTTAATGGATGCAATGAAGCTTCCTGTAATGCCTTTAAATGAGTATGAAAGTAGTACCCTAAAAGAGGAGTTTTTTGGAACCCTTTATTCTAAAGCACCAAAATCTTTGGTAAAGGGGGATAAAATTCAGTTATTTTACAATCGTAATACGCAGTGTCAAGTAGGCTATATGAATGAATCTATTTTATCTAATCGGCTATTTGCATTACAAAATGCTTCGATTAAAGACAAATATACAGTGTTTTTAGACGGAAATCATCCTTTGGTAAGAATTAAAAGTAATTGCGACAATAATAAAAAGGTGCTGATTTTAAAAGATTCCTATGCTCATTGTTTGGTTCCATTTTTAACAGAGCAGTTTAATCAAATTTATATGGTGGATTTAAGATATTTTCACGGGGATTTAGGAGAGTATATGAAAGAAAATAAAATTGATACAGTTATTTTCATTCATAATGTAGACTTTTTAGCAAATGAAAATAGTTTTATGTGGTTAAAATAATAGAAAAGTGTCGCTGCTAAGCGACATTTTTTGTAAAGTAAAACAGAGCTTCCAAATTGGAAACTCTGTTTTTTGACTATTCCATATCATTAAATTCTTCTTCGTCAAGTAATTCTTCGAAAGCATCAGTAACAAGCTCATATTCTTCGTCGCTTTCAATATTGATTAAATCAATTTCATCATTTTCCTTTTGAATAAAACGATATAAGAATACTTCGCCTTCTTCTTCGTCATCCTGTTCTAATGGTAATAAAGCAATGTATTCATTAGAACCTGCTGGAAAAATAGCTACAACAGCACATTCTAATTCAGTGCCATCGTCAAGTGTAAGGGTAACAGTTGATTCTTCTTCAAAATCTTGCATATCTGTACTCATAACGCTCCTCTTTTCTTTTAGTTTTTGCTTATAGCAAAACTATACTAAATTTCCAGCCAAAAAGCAAGGGGATAAAGGAAAAAATTAACACAAGATTCTGGGGAAAATTATTGTTGAAAAGATTGAAGAAAACGTAAAATTTTGGTATAATTTATGTAAAATTGTAAAAAAAGAAAGGAAGGCGAAAATAATGAAGAAGGTGTTATGTTTTTTATTAAGTGCAGTGCTATGTACCTCGTTAATGGGATGTGGAAAAGGGACTGATAACAGTAAGAAAAAGGTGGAAAAGGAAAACGCAGCTACACAGCTAGACTCAGGAGATGTGAAGCTTACAGTATGGACGGGAGCAGAAGATGAAGCGTTAATGAAAAAAATCGCTGATAACTTTATTAAGGAAAATGCAGATAAGGCAAATATAACCATAGAGTGGGCACCTATGGAGGAAGGGGAATGTCGTTCTTCTTTATTAAGTGATGTATTAAATGGACCAGATGTATATACAACTACAGACGGTGATATTAGAATTATTGCTGCAGGAGGTGCTGCTTCCCCAGTGGTAGATCAAAAGCAGGTAAAGGATACAAATATTTTAGAGGCAGTGGAGGCTATGACAGTAAATGATACTACTTATGCTTATCCACTCACTGGAGATAATGGATATTTCTTATATTACAATAAATCATTTTTCTCAGATTCAGATGTAAAAAGCTTAGATACCATGCTAGAAAAGGCAGCAGCAGGAAATAAAAAGGTAGCTATGGATTGGTCTTCGGGGTGGTATATGTATTCTTTTTTTGGACAAACTGGACTTACTCTAAAATTAAATGAAGATGGAGTAACCAATTATTGTGATTGGAATGCAAAGGACAAAAAAATAAAAGGTGCAGATGTAATTCAAGCTATGAGAAGGATTTGTACTCATCCAGGATTTTCTTCCATGGGGAATGGAGATTGGATTGCAGGCATCAAAAATGGAAAGGTAGTAGCTTGTGTCAGTGGAATTTGGGATGAAAAAGCAATTAAGGCAGTATGGGGAAATAACTTAGGCGCTGCTAAGCTACCAGAGTATAAATGTGGTGGAACTAATGTACAAATGGCAAGCTTTTTTGGATACAAATTAGTAGGTGTAAACCCATATTCTAAACATTTAGGATGGGCACACAAATTTGCTGAGTATGTTTCCAATGAGGAAAATCAAAAGCTACGATTTGAAATGCGTGGACAGGTGCCAACTAATAACGAAGTGAGAAAATCATCAGAAATACAACAATCTGTTGCGGCACAGGCAGTTTTTGCACAATCAAAATATTCTATGCTTCAAAGAATCGGAGCAAACTATTGGGGCGCAATGACTCAATTTGGAAGCAATATGGTAGCAGGTAATCCAGAGGGCTTAAGTAATCAAGAGTTGGCAGATAAATTAGTAAAACAGATTACAAGCTCAATTGTACAATAGGAAGGAATGAGATAGATGAAAAATAAAAAAACCAGTATAAAATGGTGGATATTTGCACCGATTGCTATTATGGCAGCCATGATGTTTATTTCCAACGGTACCTCTATTGTGAGTTTAAAGAATGTAAATAAAGAGGCAAAGGAAATTTCAGATGTATATTTAGAGGGAATTTCTAGATTAGGAGATATACAAGGAGATATTAAGGATTTGCATTCCATGGCACTTTCTCATATTGTTGCTACCGATGTAGATTCTATGATTAATCTAGTAAATTCTATCAATGAGGAAATTAGCTTAATTGACAAGGAATTAGAAGAATATAAAGCGTATGCAAAGAATGATACTAAGCTATATAACGAGATACTAAATTATTATGAAGAAACCAAAAAGGAAATTGCGAAAATGGTTGCTTTAAGTGCTGATACTCAGAATGAAAAAGCCTTTGCCATTGCAAATAATGAATTAAAAACGAATACAGAAGCCATGTATGCTAATATAGAGGAAATGGTAAAGCATTCAAAAAGCGCTTCCACAAAGGCAAAAAACAGCTTGCAGGTAGTGTATGGAACCTCTATTGGAACTACTATTTTTGTAACCATTGTAAGTATTGTTCTTGTAGTGCTAGCATTCTTAAGTATTCAACTTAAGGTATTACGTCCAATTAGTAAGACCAACAAGGCATTATTAGACATTATGCAGGACATTGATCAAAGACAAGGTGATCTTACAAAGAGAATTCCTGTATATCAAAACGATGAGGTGGGTGCCTTAACCAGTGGTATTAACGCCTTTATTGAAAGATTACAAAGTATCCTTAAGACTGTAACTAATAGCTCAAATCAAATGAATAGCATTGCAGGTGAGGTTACAAATAGTATGGTAAAATCCAATACTAGCGTAACTGATTTATCAGCAGTAACAGAAGAATTATCTGCAACTATGGCGGAGGTTGGGAATAACGCAACTTTAATTAATGAAAATGCAAACTCTGTTAGTGGAGAAGTAAAGGATATTGCAACTAGAACCAATGAAATTAGTGGTTATACGAAGAAAATGAAAGATCATGCGGATAGCATGGAGACAACAGCTAAGGTAAATATGGAAACTACAAGTCAAAAGGTAACAGAAATTCTCGAGGTTCTTAACAAGGCAATTAAGGAAAGTGAAAGCGTACAACAGGTTAATACCCTTTCAGAAGATATTTTAGGAATTGCAAAGCAAACAAACCTATTATCCTTAAATGCATCTATTGAAGCAGCAAGAGCTGGAGAGGCAGGAAAAGGCTTTGCTGTAGTTGCTACACAAATTAGTCAATTGGCGTCTGAAAGTCAAGAAGCAGCAAATCATATTCAAGAAATTAATAATGTGGTAACTGCTGCTGTAACAAATTTGGTAGAACAGTCTACAGGATTAGTGAATTATATGAAAGATTCTATTTTAACAGATTTTGATTCCTTTGTTTTAGCAGGTGGAGAATATAGAAAAAATGCCTCTTATATTGAAGGCGTAATGGAAGAATTTGCAGGAAAAACAGAAGTACTTAATAATTCCGTTTCAGAAATTGCAAAATCTATTGATTCTATTAGTGTTGCTATTGGAGAAGGTGTAAATGGCGTTTCTAGCACTGCAGAAAGTATGCAAACCCTTGCTATGGAAATTGATGAAGTATCAAGAAAAATGGAAGAGAATCAAGCAATCTCAGAATCCCTAAAGAAAGAAACAGAGATTTTTGTGAATTTATAAAAGAAAGGTAAAAAATGTGGGGTGTATCCTATGAGGTATTGGATTAGAAGAAAAATATACAAAATAGAGGAAAGTTTTTTGATTACTGTGATTAAACATGGATTGTCAATGATGATTCCGTTTATCTTAGTAGGAGGACTTTCGAACGCCCTACTTTATTTACCAATTCAGTCATATCAGCAATTTATTTGTGAATCTAATTTTAAATGGATTTCATATTTGTTATCTATTATGGTACAAGGAACCTTTGGTATTTTTTCTATAGCAACAGTGGTTGCGTTAAGCTTAAGCTATGCCATGGAGAAAAATGAACCATATGAATTAAATGGTATGTATGTGATGGTGGCGTTAGGGGCATTTTGTACTCAGCTTAATATTGGGACAGAACGGTTTAATATAAATGAATTAGGGGTAAGTAGCTGTTTTTCAGCAATTGTTGTTACATTAGTATCTTGCTTTCTGTTTCATAAATTAAGAAAAATTCGTGCATTTACGTTAGAAGAATTTACCATAGGAATGGAGGGAATTGCTGTTAATGCTATTCAGTCCATGGTTCCAGCCTTGTTGATTATTTTCTTTTTTGCAGTCTGTAATAAAGTATTGGTGGAATTAACAGGAGCCGCTAATATTAATCAGTTGCTTTCTTATCTACTTTGCCAGCTATTTGAAGATATACAGGATGAAAGTGGATTTTTCTCTGGAATCCTATATACCTTGTTATTACATATGCTTTGGTATTTAGGATTTCATGGAAGTAACATTTTAGAACCTGTGGCTCTTTCTAAATTTCAGTTTACAGACAATGGACAGATATTTAGTAAAGATTTTTTTGATGTATTTGTGGTAATGGGAGGATGTGGAACTACAATTTGTGTCCTATTATTACTGTTGATTTTTTATCGTAGCCATCGTATGGGTAATTTGGCAAAGGTTGCTTCTTTTACAGTGGTTTTTAATATAAATGAAGTGCTGAATTTTGGAATTCCCATTATCCTAAATCCAGTGTTTGTAATTCCATTTATGGTTACACCTATGGTTTCCTTCGTGGTATCCTATGGTGCTGTATACTTTGGGCTAGTTCCTAATATGGCAAATAAAATAGACTGGACCACACCTATATTGTTAAGTGGATATGTGGCAACAGGTTCTATTAGAGGAAGTATCCTTCAAATGGTATGCATTGTTCTTGGGATGTTAATTTATGCACCTTTTATAAGGATACATATTAGAATGGAAGAACGACGTGCCAAGGTGCAATTAAGAGAGGTGATTTCTCAGTTGCAAGCCTGTGAAGAAAGACGAGAGAATCCACGCTTTTTAACAAGAACGGACAAAGTGGGCTTAATGTGTAAGGTACTATTAAAGGATCTTAAAAACGACATTGAGAATGAAGAAATTTATCTTTTATATCAACCACAGGTTGATAACGAAGGAAAATGCATTGGTGCAGAGGCGCTACTTCGTTGGGAACATCCACTTTATGGTTTTATTTATCCACCCCTTATTGTTTATCTTGCTAAGGAAGGAGATATTTTACCAAAGCTAGAGAAAAAAATCTTTGAAATGGCAGTGAAGGCAATTAACCAAACCGCTAAGCAGTATAATGGAGAGTTTAAAATATCTGTTAATATTACAGCTAAATCCTTGCTATGGGATATTGATGATTGTATTCAAGAATTTGAAGAAAAATATGAGGTTAGTCCCAAAAAGCTGTGGATTGAGATTACAGAGCAGGATATGATATCAAAAGCAGATGTAATTATTAATAAAATTAATAAATTAAAAAGTATGGGACATACCTTAATTATAGATGATTTTGGTATGGGCTATACCTCTTTACTTTATCTACAATCCAACTTTTTTAATATTGTAAAATTAGATGGTTCATTAATTAGAGACATACTTACAAATACAACCAATCAAAAGATTGTAGCTTCTATTGTGGAGCTAGGGGAAAAATTAAACGTAAAGGTAATAGCAGAGTATGTGGAAACGAAAGAACAGTGTCAGTTACTTGAAGAACTTGGATGTAACCTATATCAAGGCTATTTCTTTAGCAAGCCAATTTCATTGGAGGACTTTATAAAAGAATTAAAAAGGAGAAATGAACCTTTCGTAGTAAGTAACACACAAAATTAGAAAAAAATTTTTGTAGCTGCAAAGAAAAATTAACGTATAAAAAATAAAACAATGTAGAAAATTGGTTGACAAAGAAAAAAATGCGTATACAATAGGGAGAGGAAAAAAATATATGAAAGGATGCACACTACCCATTGTATACGCATAATCTTTATATGTATGCTTTGAATATGGGTGGCATGGCAGAGGTGATAATATGGAAGAATACAGATTTCTTTTAGACATTGCAATTATTTTAGCGGCAACAAAAGCGTTAGGCTTGTTTTCAAAGAAGTTTAGTCTACCACCTGTAGTAGGAGCTTTGTTAGCGGGAATATTACTTGGACCAGCAGTGTTTCATGTGATTTCGCCTAGTGACTCTATTAGTAAATTAGCGGAGGTTGGCGTAATTGTATTAATGTTTGAAGCAGGTCTTGAAACTGACATACATGAGTTAAAGAAAAGTGGTGTAGCCTCTTTTGTGATTGCTTTGTTAGGAGTATTGATACCATTACTTGGTGGATTTGTTGTGGGTGGATTTTACCAAAAGGACATTATGCACAATGTATTTATTGGTGTAGTATTAACAGCAACTTCTGTTAGTATTACAGTAGAAACCTTACAGGATATGGGTAAATTAAAAGGAAAAGTTGGAACCACAATTCTTGGAGCTGCTATTATTGATGATATTTTAGGTATTATTATGTTAAGTATTATTACCAGTCTTGGAGGAGAGGGAACAAACAATGCAATTTTACCTACTTTAGGAAAGATGTTGTTATTCTTTGTAATTGCCATTTTAGGTGGTATTTTAGTACACTATTTCTTTAAATGGTTGGCTACAAGACAGGAAGAGCATAGAAGAAGAATTCCTGTATTTGCCTTTGCATTTTGTTTATTTTTGTCGTTTATTTCCGAGTTATTTGGAATTGCAGATATTACAGGAGCATATATTGCTGGTGTAGTATTATGTGGATTAACAGAAGCAAAATACATTTTATCAAAAGTAGAAGTAGTTTCTTATATGTTAATTACACCAATTTTCTTTGCAAATATTGGACTTGATATTCAGGTTTCTAAAATGACTAGCAGTATGTTAATCTTTACAGGAATTATTACCCTAGTGGCAATACTAAGTAAAGTGATCGGCTGTGGCTTAGGAGCAAAGCTATGTCGCTATACAGGAAAAGAGGGACTTCAAATCGGTGTTGGTATGGTATGTAGAGGAGAGGTAGCCCTAATCGTTGCTAATAAAGGCTTAAAGGTTGGTTTAATGAAAGAGGAATTCTTTGCACCAATTGTAATCATGGTAATTGTTACAACACTTCTTACTCCGATTCTACTTAAGATAGTATTTCATGAAAAAGAGGAAAAGAAAAAGGTGGCTGCATAGGCTTAGTTGTTGAGTCAACTGTAATGTAAAAAGTAAAAATAAATTTTAGTAGAAAAATGCAATTAAGTAATGGAGTTTTCCTTGCTTTTTTGCATTTTTTTGTATATAATATTTACAGACTATAAAATTCAGAGAGAGAGGGAGAATGCTATGTTCACAAGTTTTTTTGGAAACTATCTCAAAACTAAAAATGTAATTACACAAGAGCAATATACCGATGTAAAGAATACACAAAAAACAGCAAGAGTTAAATTAGGACTTTTGGCTGTAGAGTCTGGTCTTATGACTGAGAAGCAAGCAGAAGAAGTCAATACCTTACAGACTCAAATGGACAAACGTTTTGGTGATATTGCAATTGAAAAAGGTTATTTAACCGATGAACAATTAGGTCAAATGCTTAGCAAGCAAGGCGACGCATATCTTTTATTTGTGCAGACAGTAACAGAAAAAGGAATTTTAACTTCTGAACAGCTACAAGAGCAAATTGCTGCATGTAAGAAAGATTTACAGCTAACTGATGCAGAATTTGAAGCACTAAAGAGTAATGACATCGATAAAATTGCAGAAGTAGTACTAAAAGATGTTGAGCTTTCGAAGGTAGAAAAGCAGTACATAGAATTATCTCTAAGAAATATAGTACGTTTTATCGATAATCATTTAAGAGTAGAAAAGGCATACAAAACAAGCAAATATGAAGCAGTAGCCATTGCTAATCAGAATTTAATTGGTAATCATAGTATGTTTACTGCATTTACAGGAGAGGCTGAAGGTGTAGTAGCTTTAGCTAGCATCTTTGGAAAAGAAGAATTTTCAAAGGTGGATTTAGATACACTTGATTCTGTGTGCGAATTCCTTAATTGTAACAATGGATTATTTGCTACGAAGCTTAGTGAAACAGATGTGGACATTGATATGGAACCACCTTGCATGTATGCAGAAGAAAAAGAAATCGTAGCGGATGAACTAGTAGTGGTACCAATTTATGTAGAAGATAAAAAGGTAGAGCTTGTTTTTGCTGTGGATAAAAAGGTAGCAATTAACTAGTTGGTTTGTTACATACTTAAGACAATACTTGAATGAATAGATAGATGGAGGAATACTATGGCTAAGATACTTATTTGCGATGATTCAAGAACCTCAAGAAAAATATTAAGAGGAATATTAGAAAATGCAGGCTTTGAAGTTGTGGGAGAAGCTACGAATGGAGAAGAAGGATATCAATTATATAAAGAATTGAGACCTGATGCAATTACTCTTGATATTACAATGCCTGTACTTGATGGAATTGAAGCATTGAAAAAAATAATGGCAGAATTTAAAGATGCTAAGGCTATTATGGTAACTGCAGCAGGACAAAAGACAAAAATGGTAGAAGCAGTAAAAGCAGGAGCATCAGAATTCATACCAAAACCTTTTGAGGAAGAAAAGTTAATTGAAATTGTAAAAAGAGTTGTTCAATAATAACAAAGGTGCTCATGAATCATGAGTACCTTTTTTTTGAGAAAAAAGGTAGTACGGAGGAAGAGATGATTGAAACAGTTTGTACAATAGAATTACCTGTAGATGAGGTAATGCGAATCAAGCGCAATCGACTTGAACCAGATGAAAAAAAAGAAAATCAAAAAAGAATTTGTATTGTAACAGGGATTCACGGCGATGAGCTGGGAGGACAATATATATGCTATGAAATTATTCGTCGCATTAAGGCAGAGTTTCATCTTCTAAATGGAATTGTAGATGTGTATCCAGGACTAAATCCGCTAGGCATTGATGCAGTAAAACGTGAGGTACCTCCCTTTGAATTAGATTTAAATACGGTTTTTCCAGGCTCTAATGAGGATGCTATGACAGAATATGCAGCTGCAAAGCTAATGGAGGATTTAGAGGGAGCAGATGTATGTATTGACGTGCATTCTAGCAACATTTTCTTAAGAGAATTACCTCAGGTTCGAATTCATTCGGAGGAAGCAGAGCAATTACTTCCCTTTGCAAAAAAAATGAATACTCCTTTAGTATGGATTCATCCCTCCTCTACGGTAAAAAAAGGAAGTCTTGCCTATGCATTAAATCACAAAGGAACCAAAACCTTAGTAGTGGAATCGGGAGTGGCATTAAGTATTAATCAACAATTTTGCAATCAAATTATTGAAGGAATTTTCTCTGTTATGCATCACCTTGGTATTTGGGCAAAGGAGAGCATAGAGAGAAAGGAACCTGTGGTAGCAAAGGAGGAAGATGTGGTCTTTGTAAATGGAGATTGCTGTGGAATCTTTCTACCCTGTGTAGAACATGCTGGTAAGGTAAAGAAGGGGCAATGTATAGGAAGAGTGTTAGATACAATTATGGGGGCGGTAGCGCAAGAAGTTATTGCACCCTGTGATGGAATTTTATTTACCCTAAGAGAATATCCAGTGGTAAATGAAGGCTCACTATTAGCTAGAATCTTAAAAACAGAGGAGCAAGAAAATGAATAAAGAGGTATTATTTACCATGAATACAGGCTTTCGAGATGATTATACTTTAAAGGCATTTCGATTTGGAAAGGGAGAAAAAGCAGCCTGTATCGTTGGTGCTATGCGAGGAAATGAATATCAACAGCTTTATATTTGTGCAAAATTAATTGAGCAGCTAAAGGAGCTAGAGCAAAAGGGTGCCATTGTAGCAGAGAATGAAATTCTAGTGATTCCATCTATTAATAGCAATTCTATGAATGTGGGTAAGCGTTTTTGGGTAACAGACAATTCAGATATTAATCGTCAGTTTCCAGGAAATAAAGAGGGAGAAGCTACAAGTCGTGCGGCGGCAGCAGTAATGGAAGCAGTAAAGGGCTATAGCTACGGAATTCAATTTGCTAGCTTTTATCTTGAGGGAGAATTTATTCCTCATATTCGTATGATGGAAACAGGCTACGAGAGCCGAAGCCTTGCTAATTTATTTGGACTTCCTTATGTGATTACAGGAAAAAGTAGAGCATTTGATAAAACTACTTTAAATTATAACTGGCAATTAAGTGGCACCAGTGCCTTTTCCTTATATACAGGAGCCACAGATCGAATCAATGAGAAGCAGGCACAAGAAGCGGTAGCATCGGTTCTTCGTTTTCTGATGAGAATGGGAATTATTCGGTATCATTGTCACAATGGATACATTGCCAGTGTATTAGATGAAACGGAATTAGTGAGTGTGCATTCGGAGAGAGCGGGCTTTTTAGTAAGAAAAAAGGAAATCAATGATGAGGTAAAACGAGGAGATGTATTAGCGGAGATTATTGACCCTTATGATTGTAGCGTGAGAGCAAAAATATTGGCACCAGTAGATGGAATCATATTTTTTACTCAAACCTCCCCAATGGTATATCAAAATTCCTCTATTTTTAAAATAATAAAGAAATTACATCGTTAAAGGAAAAAAAGTTAACATTGCCAAGGGAATATAGTAATGGTATGATAGAAGAATAGGATGAAAAAGAAACTATAAGTTAGAAAGGAAATATTACTGATGAGTAACGTAAAAAGAATTTATGTAGAAAAAAAAGAAGCATACGCAGTGAGAGCCAAAGAATTATTTGAAGAAATAAGTAGTTATTTAGGCATCAAAACTGTAAGTGGTGTAAGGGTATTAATTCGCTATGATATTGAGAATATTAAGGAGGATACCTATCAAGCAGCCTTAGGAACTGTACTTAGTGAGCCACCAGTAGATATCCTTTTTGAAGAAAGCTTTGATTTAAAAGAAGACGAGGTTGCATTTTCGGTTGAATATTTACCAGGACAATTTGACCAAAGAGCAGACTCGGCAGTACAATGTGTCAAGCTTTTAAATGAAACTGAGGAGCCAGTGATTCGCTCTGCGACTACTTATGTCATTAAGGGAACAGTATCTAGTGAAGAATTAGAAAAAATCAAATCATACTGTATTAACCCAGTGGATTCAAAGGAAGCAGACAGTGAAAAGCCAGAAACCTTAGTAGCTGTATTTGATGAGCCTGAGGATGTGAAAATTTTTGACGGCTTCATTGACATGGCAGATGATAAATTAAAAGAGTTATATGAAAGTCTTAATTTGGCAATGACCTTTAAGGACTTTAAACATATTCAGGGATATTTTCAATCAGAAGAAAAAAGAAATCCTTCTATGACAGAGATTCGTGTGTTAGACACCTATTGGTCTGACCACTGTAGACATACTACCTTCTCTACAGAGCTTAAAAATGTATCTTTTGAGGAAGGCTATTATAAAGATGTGATTCAAGGCACTTATGAACAATATTTAAGTGATAAGGCTGTGATTCACAAGGGACGTGATGATAAGTTTGTATGCTTAATGGATATTGCACTTATGGCAATGCGTAAGCTAAAAAAAGACGGCAAATTAGCAGATATGGAGGAATCCGACGAAATTAATGCTTGTAGCATTGTGGTTCCTGTAACCATTGAAAAGGAAAATGAAACAGTAACAGAGGAATGGTTAGTAAGCTTCAAAAACGAAACTCACAATCATCCAACAGAAATTGAGCCATTTGGTGGAGCAGCAACCTGTCTTGGTGGAGCCATTCGTGATCCACTTTCAGGACGTTCTTATGTATACCAAGCAATGCGTGTAACAGGAGCAGCTGATCCAACTGTATCACTAGATGATACCTTAAAAGGAAAGCTTCCTCAAAGAAAGATTGTAACTGGGGCAGCAGATGGATATAGCTCATATGGTAACCAAATCGGACTTGCTACAGGCTTAGTTGATGAAATTTATCATCCAAATTATGTAGCAAAAAGAATGGAAATTGGTGCAGTTATGGGAGCAGCGCCAAGACGTAATGTAATTAGAGAAAATTCTGATCCAGGAGATATGATTATTTTACTTGGTGGAAGAACAGGTCGTGATGGCTGTGGTGGTGCAACTGGTTCTTCTAAGGTGCATACAGAGGAATCTATCGAAACTTGTGGCGCTGAAGTACAAAAGGGTAATCCACCTACAGAAAGAAAGATTCAACGTTTATTTAGACGAGAAGAAGTAAGTAAATTAATTAAAAAATGTAATGACTTTGGTGCAGGTGGTGTATCTGTTGCAATTGGTGAATTAGCAGATGGACTTACTATTTATCTTGATAAGGTACCAAAGAAATATGCTGGATTAGACGGAACTGAGCTTGCTATTTCTGAATCACAGGAAAGAATGGCAGTAGTAGTTGATAAAAAAGATGTAGATACTATGTTAGCTTTTGCGAAGGAAGAAAATCTTGAAGCAATTGTGGCAGCAGAGGTTACAAAAGAGCCAAGACTTGTAATGCTATGGCGTGGAAAAGAAATTGTAAATATTAGTCGTGCGTTCCTTGATACCAATGGTGCACACCAGGAAACTGACGTTGTAGTTACAATGCCAAATGAAAAGAAAAATTACTTAAAAGAAACAGCTACAAAAGAGAATGCAAAAGCAACCTGGTTAAATGTGTTATCTGATTTAAATGTTTGTTCTAAAAAAGGCTTGGTGGAAATGTTTGATAGCTCTATTGGAGCAGGCACAGTCACTATGCCTTACGGTGGTAAATATCAATTATCTCCAATTCAAACTATGGTAGCAAAGCTTCCTGTATTAGAAGGAAAAACAGATACCATTACTATGATGAGCTATGGATTTGATCCATATTTATCTACTTGGAGCCCATATCATGGTTCTATTTATGCAGTAGTACACTCAGTAGCTAAGGTTGTAGCTTCTGGTGGTGACTATAGTAAGATTCGTTTTACCTTCCAAGAGTACTTTAAACGTCTTGGAGAAGATCAAAAGAGATGGGGAGAGCCTTTCGCAGCATTACTAGGTGCTTACAATGCACAAATGGGCTTTGGACTACCTTCTATTGGTGGAAAGGATAGTATGTCTGGTACCTTTAACGATATTGATGTACCACCAACCTTAGTTTCCTTTGCAGTAGATGTGGCAAGCAGCAAGAATGTGGTAACCTCTGAGTTAAAAGCAGCAGGTAATCAGTTAGTTCGTTTTTCTATTAAGAAGGACCAATTTGAAATGCCAGACTATGAGCAAATGAAGCAGCTATACAGTGATGTATACAAATTAATTGAAAAAGGTTTGATTCAGTCCTCTTATGCAATTGGATTTGGTGGATTAATTGAAGCAATTAGTAAAATGGCATTTGGTAACCAATTAGGAGTTGCAGTAAATCAAGAGCTAGCACTAGAAAGCTTAGTAGAAAAAGCATATGGTGATATTTTAGTAGAAGTAAAGAAAGAAGATTTAGATAAAATCAATGTTCCGTATACAGTAGTAGGTGAAGTAACTACTGAGTCAGCCTTTGTATACAAGGATATGACAGTTACTATGGACGAGGCTCTTGCAGCTTGGACCAATACCCTAGAGGATGTGTTCCCAACCACTTCATATGTAGAGCAAAAAGAAATTAAGACTGGTTTATATGATGCAAAAAATATTATGGTTGCAAAGAATAAAGTAGCAAAACCAAGAGTATTTATTCCTGTATTCCCTGGAACAAACTGTGAATATGATACGAAGGCAGCCTTTGAAAAAGCAGGTGCGATTGTAGAAACAAGAGTACTTAGAAACCTTACTCCAGACGATATTCGAGAATCAGTATTAGAATTTGAAAAAGGCATTAAGGAAGCACAAATTATTATGTTCCCAGGTGGATTTAGTGCTGGTGATGAGCCAGATGGTTCTGGTAAATTTATTGCAACAGCCTTTAGAAATGCAAAAATAAAAGAAGCAGTAGAGGATTTATTAGGAAAGAGAGATGGGCTTGCATTAGGAATCTGTAATGGTTTCCAAGCATTAATCAAGCTAGGCTTAGTACCTTATGGAACTATTACACCACAACAAAGTGATTCTCCAACTCTTACAACTAATAGCATTGGACGCCATATTTCTAAAATGGTATACACAAAGGTTGTAACTAATAAGTCACCATGGCTTAAAAAAGCAACATTAGGAGATGTGTATGCAATTCCAGCATCTCATGGTGAAGGAAGATTTGTTGCTAGTGAAGAATGGATTAAGAAATTATTTGAAAATGGACAAGTAGCGACACAATATGTAGATGCAAATGGTAATCCAACCATGGATGAAGCATATAATCCAAATGGTTCTTATTATGCGATTGAGGGTATTACTAGTCCTGATGGTCGTGTGCTAGGAAAAATGGCACATTCAGAACGTATTGGTGATTCTGTAGCAGTAAATATTACAGGGAATCAAGACCAACAAATATTTAGAGCTGGTGTAGAATATTTCCTATAAGGAAAAATCAAAAGAAAAAGGTGTTGCACGAAGCGACGCCTTTTTCTTTGTAGATATTATGAAAATGCTGTTGGAAACCGAAATATATACTAGTGAAGTACTAAGACAGGGAGGTTGAGGTATGGACTTTTTGAATTTTTTACAGGAACAAAAAAGAAAATTAGATATCGTAACTCATCCCTATGCCAAAGAGGACTTGCATATAAAGTATTTGTATTGCTTTGGAGTTGCGATAATGACCTTAGGTAATATGAAGGCGATTAATGAGACAGAACAATTATTTGCTGGATTTTTGCAAAGTATACAGCTACCTAAGGTATATCAGGATAAATTAATTAGTGACATAAATGGACACTTTGAATTAAAGGTAAATCAATTTTTGAATATGATTATGAACCACAAGAAAAAGCAATATTTTTTTATAGCGGATTTGCTTATGATTAGCTATAGTACCTTGTGGTCTGAGGAATATTGTAATGGTGTCATTCTTCAGTTTATGGATATTTTCAGGTTTACCAATGGAGAAAGAGAATTTCTAAAGCAATTCGTAGCGGCCTCAAAAAAAGGAGACCAAGAAAGGGCGAAAGAGCTATATCAGGATTTTTCCAGAGAACATCCAGTGGAATATCAATTATTACAATACATCACTCCGAATTTCCGTTTGGTAGAGCATCATAAGGAAATCGAATTAATGCGAGGAGAAAAAATGCACCTTGATCGGGAAACGGTGATTGACTCAGATGTGTATCTTACCAATGGCTCCCTACTTTCCATTCATAATGCAAATGTAAAAATTGGTGGGACCATATATGTAGATGGTGGTAGAATTCATATTTCTAATTCTAATATTACAGCTACAAAGGATGGAGAGAAGCCACTTCTTTATGTCATTAACGTGCATGATATTGATGTAGTCAATTCTGTTATTGATTTACAATATAAAAAGAATTTTATTAAACAAACAGATGGAGACTTATATATTGCCCAAAGCAAAATATTGCATTGCAAAAAGGAATATGCAATACAGTTTGAGGGGAATAATTTAGAATGTGTGGATACTGTCATTCGAGAGTGCCATAATGGTGGAATACATACAAAATTTGATAGCCGTTTATCAGTAAAAAGAAGTCAATTTATTGATTGTGTGGCAGAACAGGGAGGAGCTATTTTTGCAGATTCTCTTAATACTACAGAAATTGATAAGACCACCTTTACTAGATGTCGTGCTATTTATATGGGAGCAGGAGTTTATTTTCCATATAAAAAATATGGCCAGGTAGTGACCAATTCTGTGGTAGAGGATTGCGTGCCTGCAGACACCGTAATTTTTAATGATTTTAATGAATCGTTGTAATTTGAAATGGAGAAGCTTATGAAGGATACATTATCAAAACTTAAGGAACAAAAGAAAATATGGATTTCCCCAAAGCATCCTATGTACTTTGAGCCGTTGGAGGATAGGATATTGTATTGTTCAGGTGTATTTCATTTTGTCTTAATTTCTAATCAGGGAAGTCCGTTAAGTAATTTCGAGTTAAATCGGTTAGTAAAAGCAGGCTTAGAATTAGGAAATGAAGATATGGCATTTGTCATTAAGCATGCCAATAAGGGAAAGGAAATCGTAAAGGATTTACTTCAGATTTTAAATACAGAAACGAAGCAATATATTTTCCTATTAGACTTATTACAAGTGGGGCTAGAAATCAAAACAGACAGTGAAATACATAGGGAATATTTTGATATGTATTGTAGCTTATTTAAAATATCAGATTATGCCCTAAAATATTTAAAGGAATTTATCAAGGCAGTATCTAAGCAGGATGTGGAAAAGGCAGTCCATGTGTATGAAACTATGGTGCAGTATAAAATGGAACTAAGCATGTCCCAGCTAAAATATTATATTCCAGACTTGGACTATTCTAATGATATAGAGCCAGATATATTAAAAAACAAAATTTCTCATACCTTGGTGGATTACTGTGAAATTCGTAGTGATATTGTGGTAGGACAAGGAAAAACTCTAATTATTAAAAGTGCTATGATTAACATGTATGGAAAAATTATTGTAGATGGTGGCACCTTAATTATTGAGGATTCCGTTTTGCTGCGCAAATGGGGGGATTTTGATACCTTAATATGGGTAAAATCTTTTTCTCACATAGAAATTAGAAGAGTAAGAGCATACCTAGATAATCAAAGCTCACTTGTGGACCAGGAAAATGGAAATCTATTGGTGGAGGATTCCTTTATATTTGAATCCAATATAAAAAGTGCCATTCGTTTTTGGGGAAATAAGGCAATGATTAGCGGTAGCTACTTTGAGGGCTGCTATGCTCAGGATGGAGGAGCAGCCATTCGCATTGATTCTGGAGACGCTAGAATTACTCATTGTAAGTTTAAATATTGTAGAGCAGATTACGGCGGAGCTATATTTGCTGTAGAGCCTACGAAAATTACTAGCTGTAGCTTTGAGCAGTGTCATGCGAGAAAATATGGTTATTCCATTTACTATATTGGAAATATTCAAAACAATGTGGTGCGTTGTGTATGCAGTACAGGAATACCAAGACCAGAGGAGGTCGTGCAATACATTGGACCAAATTGCAAGTTCGAGGTAAAAGGGGAAGTATGGATTAGATATTCTACAATCTTTGATCAGCGACTTTATGTAGGAATTGATGATATTTTAAATATTTCTAATGCCAATATTTATCTATCTAGTGAAGCGAAGATTGAAGGAAGGTTAAATATTGCCGACAGCACAGTTGCACCGTTAAGATTTCGTGGAAAGGATTTGTTTGACATTTCCAATGCTAGAAAGTCAACATTTTCTAATGTAATATTTGATGGCAAAATGAAGGTAGGAATTTTTCGTGCCACAGGTACGAAAATGATTATGGACCATTGCCATTTTAAAAATACAAATCATGTGAGAGCCATTTATGATCCCCTAGATTTAGAAATTACAGATAGTATTTTTTCTTATTGTGATGGTGGTGGAATCTACATGAACAGTGGAAAGGTAAAAAATTGTCTATTTGTTAATTGCAGAAGTGATAAGGGAGCGGGAATTGATATTAAAGGAAGCTATGCTATGGTGAAAAATTGTCGCTTTGTAAGATGTGTAGCACAAATTGATGGAGGAGGTATTCGTTCCTTTGGAAACAATTTGTTAGCCAGTATCACCTTTGAAGAATGTAAGCCTAATGCAATTGGAAGATAGAAAACGTAAAAAAAGTGTCGCCCTGCAGGACGACACTTTTTTAGTCTTCTTGTTCTTCCTCTGCTTCCTCGATTGGGAGTATTTTTATGTATACTCGTTCAATACGATTTTTTTCAATGGTAAGAACCTTATATTCTATGTTGTCTTCTGTAGCTGTTTCATTTTCAGAAGGTAAATGGTCTAATAATTCAATAATATGACCACCTAGAGAATCATAATCTTCAGAAGTAATATGAGTACCAATGGCATCATTTAAGTCATCAATCTTAATGGCTGCATCTACATCGTATTCATTTTCTCCTAGGGTACGAATGGTATCCTCTTCATTTTCGTCATATTCATCACGAATTTCACCTACGATTTCTTCTAGTAAATCCTCTAAGGTTACAAGTCCTGCAGTAGCGCCGTATTCGTCTAAGACTACAGCAAAATTAATGCGGGATTGCTTTAGCTGAGAAAGTAAATCAGAGGTTTTTTGAAATTCATAAGTAAAATAAGGCTCTCTTAAAATATCACGAATATGAAATTCCTCATTCTTATGTTTCTCATGGTAGAAAAACAAATCCTTTATATTCAAAATACCAATTACATGGTCTTTGCTTTCTTCATATACAGGAAGTCTAGTGTATTGCTCTTCCATATAAATTTCTAGTAGCTCTTCAAAGGTAGCATCTACATGAGCAAATACCATATCGATTCTTGGAATCATAATATCCTTTGCCATAGAATCACCAAAGTCGAATACGTTATTAATCATAATATGTTCTTCGTCTTCAATGACACCTTCATTTTTACCTACCTCAACAATGGTTCTAAGCTCATTTTCAGTAATACTTTGATCAGCACCATTTGTATCAATGTGTAATAGCTTTAGTAGGAAAAAAGAAATCTTATTTACAATGAAAATAAATGGCGTCATTAGAAACATAAGCAACCGAATGGCTTTGGCATAGGATAGAGAAAGCTTCTCATTATGCAAGGTAGCAAGGGATTTTGGAGTAATTTCTCCAAATACTAATACTACAAAGGTTAAAATTCCTGTGGCGATTCCTGCTCCTACACTGCCTAGTAGCTTAGTGGCTACCGTAGTTGCTAAGGAAGAAGCGGATAAGTTTACAATATTGTTCCCAATTAAAATTGCGCTAAGCATTTTGTCTGGGTGTTCAATTAGTTGTAACACCACCTTTGCGCGTTTGTTTCCGTCATCAGCTAAGGCTCGTATGCGAATTTTGTTTACTGTAGTAAGAGCTGTTTCTGCAGAAGAAAAGAATGCAGATAGCACCAAAAGGCATACGAGAATAATCAGCTGCACTATGGAACCTTCAGGCATTGTTTCATCATCTCCTATAAAATTTTTTATTTCATCATACTAAATTTTCATAAATCTGTCAATGAAAGGGGGGAATTTTTAACAAAAGTATAACAAAAAATTGGTATGCTTTTAAGCTAAAATTAGCTTGTATTTTCCTTAAAATAGGCATACAATAAAATTATAAGAAACCAATTAACCATGCACATTTTGCAAAGGACAGGTTTAACGAAATGAGAAAAAAATCACACATTTCATTAGCGTCACAGGTATTAGATACCTTTAAAAAAGAGGAGATGATAGGACACAAGTTAAGCTTTTATGTAGGAAGCGTGTTACCAGATTGTCAGCCTTCATTTTTGACAGTGCCTCATAACATTCATAGAACGTTTGATAAGGTACAAAAAATGATTCATTTTATTTTGGCAGAATGTAAGAATCAAGAGGACTTAGGAATTGGAATGTGTATGAAGCTTGGAATGGTTACGCATTACTTAGCGGATTATTTTACCTTTCCACATAACAAAACCTATGATGGAAATTTAAAGGATCATTGCATTTATGAAAATGAGTTGAAGCATTATCTTCGTAGCTATATCAAAAGTGGTAGAGCTGCAAGGGAGATTGTACCTACAAGATTGCTTCGTTCTAGAGAAGAGATAGAGCAATATATTCTTACCATGCATCAAGAATATTTAAAGAGAAAACGAAGTGTCACAGAGGATGCGAATTATATCGTAAGAGTAAGCCTTGAGGTAATTGGTTCCATTTTCGCTTTACTGCAGGAACAAAATAGAGCAGCTAGCTCTTTTGCTTAACAATAAAACATGATTACAGCAATGGGAAGAATGGATATCATTCTTCTCATTTGTTGTGTAAGGTGATAGGAAGGAATAAAAGGATAGAACAATGAAACGACAGCTAGAAGAAAACATTTACTTTTCCTTAGGGACAGAACAAGAGAAGGAGGAGCTACTTTCCTTATATCGTTCGGTGATAGGCAGTGAAGGGTGTACCTGGTCACAGGAATATCCCAGTGAAGCAATATTAGAAGGGGATGTTAAGAGAAGGGCAGTATTCGTAATGAAAAACCAAAAGGGGGAAATTCTTGGGGCCATTTCTATTGATGACGACAAAGAGGTAGATGGTCTTTCCTGCTGGTCTAATAGCTTAAAACCCGCTGCAGAGCTTGCGAGAGTCGTAGTAAAAGAAGAATATCAAAATCAAGGAATTGCAAGACGTATGTTTTGTGAGGTTATGAAGGAGCTAAGAAAGAGAGGCTATAAAGGGGTGCATTACCTAGTAAGTAAGCAAAATAAAAGAGCACTTCGTTCCTATGCTAAGCTTTCCTTTGAAAAGGTAGGAGAGTGTGATTTGTATGGAGGAGATTGGTGGTGCTATGAGAGGGAGCTGTAGAAAAGAAAAAAGGGGTGTTGTGTTTGTTGCACAATAAATCATGTTCAGTGGGAACATTTACTAAGTAATTGCGAAATACATGGGTATTTATTCTGTTGTATAAAATATACATACCAACGCAAGCACGCTCTCGCTACGTTGTCCCGCGTTGCACCACATAATGCGTCAAAATACGACGCATAAGTGGCGACGGGGACAAAGTGCTTGCTTATGGAATTGTATATTTTGTACAA
>JAFPBJ010000156.1 GCA_017390525.1 Lachnospiraceae bacterium
AGCAGTTACAGCAGTAAATGGTGCATACTACAAGATTCCTGCCGATACAAAGAATGAGATTATTAAGAAAGTAATGGATGGAGCAACTGAACTTCCAAAAGCATTAGAACAAATTGAATCTGCTACTCAAAGAGCTGTAACTGATGGTAATAAAGGTATTACTGCTACTAATGTAACTAATTTAAAAGATAAAATTTCTGCTTCAGAAGTAGTTCAAATCAACAACTTAATGGCAGAAATCAAGGTAGCAGCCAAAGTAACTGTTCTTGATGCAGGTCCAATGGATCTTCAAATTGGTGCCAACGAAGGACAAATGATGGAAGTTAGAATTCCTAAGATGGATCCAAAATCTCTTGGAATTGATGACATTAACCTATCTACTGCAGACGGAGCACAAGAAGCAATTGGTAAAGTAGATGCAGCAGTTAACGCAGTATCACAAATCAGATCAAAACTTGGTGCATACCAAAACAGATTAGAGCACTCAATTACAAATATTGATACAACCACTGAGAATATGACAGAATCTATGTCTCGTATCGAAGATGCAGATATGGCAGAAGAAATGTCAGAATACACTCAACAAAACGTATTATCTCAAGCTGGTACTCAAATGCTTGCAAAAGCAAACCAAAGACCAGAAACTTTATTACAACTTCTTCAATAATAAGTATTACATATAATACTAAGAGTAATAGGGCGCTTCCTAAGGGAATCGTCCTATTGTTTCAAATTTGGAGCTTGGGAAAGGAAGGGACACAATGACAGCAGAAGAAAAGAACGAATTTACCTTACGAATTAGTCAAGCCAATCATTCACAGCTTTTGTTAATCAATTATGACATTGTAATCAAATGCATTGAAGATGCCAAAGAGGAATTTGAAAAAGGTAATCTACAAGAATTCCTAAATAACGTAAGACAAGCACAAAAATTCCACCAGGAATTAATCCATTCTCTTAATGTGGTAGACACAGTGGGATTAGAAGTGATGCAGCTTTACCTTTATGTGAATAAAATATTAGTAACAGCAGTATTTAAGAAAGAAATGAAGGAATTAGACTCGGCTCTTACAGTGCTAAGAAATTTAAGAGTAGGCTTTGAAGGTATGGCAAAGCAAGATTTTGAAGGACCAATTATGCAAAATACGCAGCAAATTTACGCTGGACTTACCTACGGAAAAGGCTATTTAAATGAAAGCTATATGGATCCTTTGCAACAATCAAGAGGATTTAAAGCATAAAGTTACTTGTAAAATGGAAAAAGATATCATATAATAGAACAAGTGACGGAAAATGGGAGGCTTTAAGTATGAGTCATAATGATTGTATATTTTGTAAAATTGCAAAGGGTGAGATTCCTTCAGCGACTATTTTTGAAAATGCGGATTTTAAGGTGATTTTAGATGTAGCACCAGCTACTAAGGGTCATGCATTAATTATACCAAAGGAGCATTTTAAGGATATTTTTGAATTAGATTCAGATACAGCAGCTAAGCTATTTACTTTAGCGGCAGCAGTGGCAAGAGAGCTAAAGGCAGAACTTAAGTGTGATGGGTTAAATGTACTTCAAAATAACGGAGAAGTGGCAGGACAAACCGTATTTCATTTTCATATGCATTTAATTCCACGTTATAATGATGATGGATTAAATATTACACTAGGCTCTAAGGAATCAGATCCGGAAGAATTACAGAAATTAGCAGAGCGAATTAGAAAACGTATCTAAAAAAAGCTCGTTATGCAAAAGTCATATGCATAGCGAGCTTTTTGTTTGGGAATAGTAACCATTATAATTTAAATTGAATTTGTAAATCTTCCTTTAGATGTTTGCCGCCTTTTGAACGCACTTTTTTAGAAATATGTAAAATATATGGCTCGTCCTTTGCGTAAGCATCTAGAGGCTCTATTTCTATCATATTTTCATTGACATCATAGCGAATAGAGGTGCGAAGAGGTATTTGATTTGTATTCGTTACATACATTGTTCTTCCATTTATACTAGCTGGATCGAGAGGCGTATTAAACTTTACCCGCCATACGAATTTACCAGTTCTAAACTTAAGTGTTTGTTTTACTTTTTTTTCAAGGCCGCTGGACATATTGTCAAATTCCAAAAAATTTCTTCCCATATTCTCACCCTACCTTTATAGTTCTTTCACTATATTTTAACATTTTTATAGAAAAATAGCCACAAAAAAATGAAAAATTGTGAGGTGAAATCATATGAATTTATTAACTATTTTTACTGGTGGTACCATTGGAAGTTACAAAAACAATGGAGTCATTTCTTTAAAGGAAAAAAGACCGATTTTAATAGAAAAATATCAAGAAAAGTATGGGGATGGGGTGAATTTTATCATAGAAGAGCCTTATACCTGCTTTAGCGAGGATAT
>JAFPBJ010000157.1 GCA_017390525.1 Lachnospiraceae bacterium
GAGATAGTAGATGAATTATCAACATCTAAAGAAATCAAGTATTTATTTGTAGATGAAATACAAAATATTCAGAACTTTGAGGAAATTATCAATGCGTTTAGAAATGATGGAGATTATTCTATTTTCATTACTGGTTCAAATTCATATCTGTTAAGTGGAGATCTGGCTACAAAACTTACTGGAAGATATGTAGAATTCGAGCTATTCACTCTGAATTTCAATGAATATCTTTCAATGAAAAAATTTTATCAGAAACCTATTGATAATAATCTGAATATTGAATTGGATAAGTTCCTTAGAGAAGGTGGATTTCCTCGCACAGTCAGATTTGATACATCTGAAGAAAAGCAAGCATACACAAAAGCTGTAATAGAAGAGATTTTTGAAAAAGATATTAAGAAAAGGGTTAAGATTCGCAATGTGGAAGTCTTTGAAGCGGTTAGAGGATTTGTTATTAACAACTTTGGTGCTACTATGAGTATACAAAGCCTTCAGCATTCTCTTGAGAAGGTTGGGCTATCTGTACAACGCGCAACCTTAAAACGTTATATAGATGCGCTGGTTGGCGCAAAGATTCTTTATCAATGTAATCGATTTGATATGAAATCTAAAAAAGCTTTGAGCGGTGAGAAAAAATACTATTTAGCAGACACATCATTTTATTTTGCGTTTAATACAGATAATCGTATCAATTATGGACCTGCTTTGGAAAATATGGTATACCTGTATGCTCGCGGGATAAATTATGCGGTAAGTGTTGGCAGAATTGGAAAGCTTGAGTGTGATTTTATTCTTAGAGATACGGAACAAAATTATTCATATGTTCAGGTAGCATATACAATAAATGAGAGTAAACAGACTGAAGATAGAGAATACAAACCATTGGAAATGATTAGAGATAATTATATGAAATATGTTGTGACAACAGATTATTTGCTTCAAAAAAGAAATGGAATAAAACATATTAATATTTTAGAATTTATGAAAGAGGGTAAGAAGTTTTAAGTGATATGCAATTATGAAGGCAAAGGCTGAATACAACATAGGAAGAAAACACCCAAAAAAGAAAGAAATCCGTTATACCAATGAAATACAGGTATAACGGATTTCTTTCTATTCAGGATAAACAAGCTGCTCCTTTGTAATATGCTCTAAGGTATCTACATATTTTTTTGCCACATAATTTGCCATTGGAAGATTAAGGTCTAGATAGTTGCCACAATCCTTTGCAGAGGCACCAGGGATTTCTCCGTTGTAGTCCTTTATAAATAGAAAGGTTTCTTTGACTAAAGGTAAAATATCAGAAGAAGCCACATCTCCTGCTACAATAAGGTAAAATCCTGTGCGACAGCCCATAGGACCAAAGTAAATGATTTTGTCACCCCAGGTAGGATGATTTCTTAAAAAGGTTGCTCCAAGATGCTCAATGGCGTGAAGCTCCGCAGTGTTAATGACAGGCTCGTAATTTGGACGAGTAATGCGAAGGTCAAAGGTAGTAAGGGTATGTTCACCAACCTGGTCCTTTCTAGAAACGTAAACACCAGGAAGTAGTTTTAAATGGTCAATGGTAAAGCTAGTTATTTTTTCCATAGTAAAATCGATCCTTTCTCATAATAATTTGCATAGTAATATAATAATATCATTTTCCTAATAATACAATCCATATGTGTGGAATTATAGCTTTTTTTCCTTGTGAAATATAGGCACATATGGTACACTTAAAGGTAGAAAAATGAACTAAAACGATAGAATAAGGTGGACATAAAAATGTTAGACGGAAAAAAATCATTATTTAGTGGAATGCAAGCAACAGGTACCATTACACTAGGAAATTATTTAGGAGCTCTTAAGAATTGGGTAGAATTAGATTCAGAGGAATATCAATGCTTTTATAGTGTGGTAGATTTACATTCTATTACAGTAAGACAAGACCCAGCAGAGCTTAGAAAAAGAGCGAGAAATCTTTTAATGCTTTATATTGCAGCAGGACTAGATCCAGAAAAGAACTGCATTTATTATCAATCTCATGTATCAGCACATACAGAGCTTGCTTGGATACTCAATTGCTTCACTTATATGGGTGAGCTAAATAGAATGACACAATTTAAGGACAAGTCAGCGAAACACGCAGATAATATTAATGCAGGCTTGTTTACTTATCCATGTTTAATGGCGGCAGATATTTTACTATATCAGGCAGATGTTGTTCCAGTAGGAATTGACCAGAAGCAGCATCTTGAGCTAACAAGAGACATTGCAGAGCGTTTTAACAATATATATGGAGAGGTATTTACCGTTCCAGAGGTATATTTAGGAAAGGTTGGAACTAAGGTAATGAGCCTACAGGAGCCAACGAAGAAAATGTCTAAGTCCGACGAGAATGCCAATGCACACATTTTATTATTAGACGAGCCAGATGTGATTATGCGTAAGTTTAAGAAGGCAGTGACAGATTCTGACGGAGAGATTGCTTATAGAGAAGATAAGCCAGGTATTAAGAATTTAATTGACATTTATTGTGGCGTTACCAATTCAACAGTAGAACAAGCCTTAAAGGAATTTGAAGGTCTAGGCTATGGTGTGCTTAAGGAAAGAGTTGGAGAAGCCGTTGTAGCAGAGCTTAAGCCAATTCAAGACAAGTTCTATGATTTAAGCAAAAACAAAGATTATGTAGACAAGGTAATTAAAGAAAACGCAGAAAAAGCAGGATATTATGCAAACAAAACCCTTAGAAAGGTACAAAAGAAGGTAGGATTTCCAGAAAGAGTTCGTTAATTTATGGGGAAAGAAGGGAAAAGGATGAGAAAAGAACGGATAAAAGCAATTATTTTTTCAGTATGTTTGATTTTTGGTGTACTTGGGTTGGTTATATTTAAGTCGGATCAGCTAGGATTTTTATTATCATTAATATTTATCATTCTAGGTGTTGTAAATGGGAAAAATATTTACGAGGAAATGGGAGACTTAATCCGAGATATTAAGAAGAATAGCAGAAACAAAAACGTACATAAGGAGATTGAGAAGAACTTTGAAGAGGGACAGCAATGCCTTATGGAGAATCAACCAAACCGTGCAGTAGAATGCTTTGGTCTAGTGATTCAAATCGGAACAGAGGAAGAGGAATTTCGTCAGTATGCCATTGATGCTCTTGATTTGTTGGCTACTCTTTATGATACAGGTCGAGTAAAGCAATCGGTGGTTGAGGTAAATAAACAAAAGGCTGTGAGCTATTATGAACAGCTAGTGCAATTTTCGGACAAGCCTGTTTATTATGAGAAGCTTGGAGATATCCAAATGGATTGGCAAAATTATTCTAAGGCATTAGATTTTTATCGTGAAGCTGCTGATTTTGGTAGTCAATATGCTATGGAACGACTTGCACATATTTACGAGGATGGAATTACCAAGCAAGATCCTGTTACCTTTATGACGCAAAAGGTGCTTCCATGCAATCTTAATATTGCCCTTGAGTGGTATCGTAAGCTAGATAACAAGGGGAATCCAGTAGGAAAGTCTGGAATCAATCGTATTGAAGCCATGCTTAGCAATAAGGATTATTTAGAAAAGAGAGCCCTTGAGGAGCAATTAGATAGCATTGAAAGACAAAGAGAATTAGATAAAGTAAAGACCTGCTATAATGTGGAGCCGATTACTCAATTTACCTATGAGCTAAAGGAAAATAAAGTAGACAATTATGTAATGCAATTTCCGATTGGCTTTAAGGAATTTTTTGATGAAGAAATTGATCAACCATATTTTTCTAAGGCAGGAGAGGAAAATGCATATCGCCTTTATGTAGATTATGTATGCGTTCCAAGTGAATCGCCTAGAACCATTGAAAGCTACC
>JAFPBJ010000158.1 GCA_017390525.1 Lachnospiraceae bacterium
ACATTACAGGATGCTTTAAAACAGGATGATATCAATTATGATATTTTTGTTACCAATTATGATGCTTTTATTACCTCATTAAACGTTAATATGAAGGTATTGTCTGCCTCAACCAACTATGATACTTCTTATTTATATCGTGTGCGCCAGGGGCAAAGACGCCCTACGGACTTACAGGAATTTGGCAACAATTTTGTGCAATTTATTGTTACTCATTATGACAGTCCAGAGGATAAAGAAAGAGTGGCCGCTTTCATTGGTGTAACAATAGAACAGTTAAAGCAGCAAGAGGACTATGTAGCCTGCCTTGAAAATTGGTTATATTTGTATAATGCCAAAGAAAGCACCCAGGACTTAAGCAATTTTCTAAATAAGCTAGATGAATTTAACTTAGGGGAATTTATAAAGGCAATTCATTTTGACGAATTAAAAGTACCTACCATGCCATTTCAGTTCCCTACCTCTAAATCCTACTATGGTGTTGAGGAAATGAAAAAGGGAGAGCTAGATTTTTTCAAAGCTACTGTTCTCTCTAAATCTACTGATTCCATTTTTATGTGTAGTGATATGCCTATGGCGGATATGGCAGAAGATACGGACTTTGCTAAAAAGTGGATGTTTGCCATTGCTATGTCCTTAAAAAAAGGACTCCATCTTAACATCATTCATAATGTAGATAGACCCTTTCACGAAATGATGCTAGGCTTAGAGAGCTGGATTCCAATTTATATGACTGGTCAGGTGTCTCCTTATCATTTACCACAGGTATCCACTAACGTATATCATCATTTTAATTATGTGTCTGGAACAGTGGCACTAACGGGAGAATGTATTAATGGATATCACAACAATGGAAAGTACTATTTAACCAACAACAAGGAAGAGGTTGCCTATTATAGACAAAAATCCATAGACCTACTATCCAAAGCACAGCCTTTAATGGAGATTTATACCTCCTCCCAGGAGAAAGAATTTTTAGATTTTCTATCTGCTGATGCAAAAGAAGCTGGCACGCGACATAACATTTTATCTTCCTTACCTATTTATACAATATCAAAAGATTTGCTAGAACGTATTTTAACCCGTCATAAAGTGTCTGAACAGGATAAAACAAAGCTTAGAAACTATATACAGACTCAAGCTACTCTTACAAAGGCTTTATTACAGGAAAATAATGTAACCGACGAAATTACAGTACTATCCAAAGAGGATTTTGAAAAACACCCTCTTCATTTATCTCTAAGTGGAGCCTTTTTTGAGTTTGAAATTACCTACACCTATGAAGAATATATGGAACACCTAAATTTAACGAGAGAATATATGACTCTAAATCCAAACTACACATTAAAAGAAAAGGATACGCAAGTATTTAGAAATATTCAGATACATATTCTTGAAAATAAATATGTACTACTTTCTAAAGAAAAAAATCCAGCGATTCATTTTGTCATTCACCATCCGAAAATGGTGTCTGCCCTTAATAGCTTTATCGCACCTGTAGTTGAAACCTAACAAAGAATCATAAACATTTCCTATAACGAAAAAAGTGTCGCCCTGCTGAGCGACACTTTTTTCTACGTTATAGTTCTTTTTTATTCTACTACTGTTACCTTCACTGTTTTATATACACCATTTCGTGCATAAATGTAAATATAGCAGGTTCCTTTTCCAACTGCTTTTATTTTGCCGTCCTTGGTAACTGTTGCTACCTTTTTGTTACTACTTTCATATTGAAGGCTTCCTTGATTTCTAATTGGCTTGTCTGCCTTTACTTCTTTTGCTTTGATTTGAATAGTTTTTCCTTTAGCTAGAGTAACTAGGTTAGTATTTTTCTTGTTTCCAAGACTAATTAAATCCACTCTTTTTGCTACTCCATATTTACCACCCTTAGTAACTGCAAATACATCTACTGAGTTAGCGATAATAACCTTTTTACCATCTACTAGCTTATAGGCTTTTACCTTATATTTGTAGTTAGTGGCTTTGGCAAGCTTTTTGTGAGTCCAAGTTAATTTACTATTGTCTGAAACAGTTGCTAGCAATTTCATGGTGTATTTCTTTTCCTTAGTGCTATAAGAACCACCATAAATGAAGTAACCATCTGCCTTCGCTACCTTATTCCATTGTAGCTTAATACTGTTATTAGTCTGTACTACCGAACGAGCTTTTAATGTAGCAAA
>JAFPBJ010000159.1 GCA_017390525.1 Lachnospiraceae bacterium
ATTAAAGAGAAGGAAGAAACCGAAAGGGTGTTAAGCTGTGTAGGTCTTGACGTAAATGATAAGAAAAAGGCAAGAAATTTTTCTCTTGGAATGAAACAAAGACTAGGAATCGCTATTTCCTTATTAGGACATCCAGATTTCTTAATTCTAGATGAGCCAATTAATGGGCTAGATCCAGCAGGAATTAAGGAAGTAAGAGATTTGGTATTAAAGCTAAATAAGGAGCAGGAGATTACGCTTCTAATTTCGAGTCATATTTTAGGGGAATTATCCAAAATTGCAACTACATACGGCATCATCAAACAAGGAACATTAGTAGAAGAATTTAGTAAGGAAACCTTAGTAGAGCGTTGTAAACGCTGTATTAAAATTCAGGTAGATGATACGAAGCAGGCTACCAATATTTTAGAAACAGTTATGGGAATTCATGAGTATGAAGTACTTCCAAATCAAGAAATCCGTATTTTTAGTCATTTAGAGGAAATCGGAGATATTAATACATTGCTAGTAGAAAACAAGCTAAAGGTAACAGAATTAAGGCTGGCAGGACAGGATTTAGAAGGTTACTTTATGGATTTACTTGGTGGAGAAATAGAGGAGGAATAGGTATGTATCATTTATTTAAAGCAGAAATCGTAAAATTATTAAAAAGCAAAAGCTTCTTAATTTGTTGTATTGTTATAGTAGGACTTAGCTGTGTGTTAGTGGGCTCTTATGCCATGATGAAAGAAATGTATTCATCAGAAGCAATGACACAGGTAATGGAACAGGTAGGTTCAGAAGGGCAATCAGGCATGCAGGAGGAAATGCAAAAGGAGCTTGGGATGATTAGTGATATGACTGGTCAGAACCTAGTGGAACTAGCATTTACAGGGAATACCATTCAAATTATGCTTGCTGTGTTAGTAGGAATTTTTGTTTGTAGTGAATTTAGTGGTGGAGCAATGAAGAATATTGCTTCAAGAGGCTTTAGCCGTGTAAAAATCTACGCTGTGAAATATATTGTTTCTATTTTTGGAGGAGAATTACTTGCAGTAGTTTGTGTTTCGGTAATGGCATTAGGAGGCAGTCTATTGTGGGGCTTTGGAGATATAAGTGGAAGCTTCTGGGGAGATTTTGCTAAGTTTCTTTTGATTCAATTTTTATTAAATGCAGCCCTAGCAGGCTTCATGGTTTGTATTTCCTTTATTCTTAGAAATGTGGGAATTTCCATTGCTGCCAACATTGGGGTTTTAATGTTTGCGACACTTGGTTTAACTTTAATTGATTTAATTATAGACAGCGATTCCTTCTCTGTAGGAGATTATTGGATTGGCAATTTAATTAACCAGGCATCTACCTTTGCATTAAGTAATAGTGTGATAGAACGTAGTGTGATTGTAAGCCTTGTGATGTTTGTATTATCCTTTGTTGTAGGAGCATTATTCTTTAAAAATTCTGATGTAAAATAGGGAGAAGGCTTATGGAAAAAGGTTATCTGATTGTGATAGCTGTTTTAATCCTAATCATTCTTGTCTTAGCTGCTTATTTATTTTTCTATAAAATGCAGCTAAGACTTTTAATTAAGCAGTTACAGCTAATTGAAGGAGAGGACACCAATATTGGATTAAGCAGCACCTTTGAGGCAAAGGAATTTACAGAAATTATTTTAATTGTAAACAAAATTATAAGGAAGCATAGAAATATTGAGATTAAGCTTAAAAAAGTAAATAGAAGCTTTAAAGAAAGTATTACTAGTATTTCTCATGACATTAGGACGCCACTAACTTCGGTTCGTGGTTATATTCAGTTATTGGGAAGAGAGGAATCGATTAGTAAAAAACAGCAAGAGTATATTAAGGTAATCGAGAATCGATTTGAAGCAGTATCTAAAATGTTAAATCAATTATTTGAGTATGCAAGAATTGAAGCGGGCGAGCTAGTGCTAGAAAAGGAGCCTGTCGCTGTACAAAATGTGCTTTGTGAGGTATTATCTTCCTTTTATCATCAATTTACAGAAAGAAAGGAAGAGCCTACAATTTCTCTTCCTGAGGAAATGATTTGTATCGAAGGAGATTACAATGCCTTTAGTCGTGTGATTGAAAATATATTAAACAATGCTTTAAGACATGGAATAGAAGAGTATGCAATTTCATTGCAAAAGGAAGGAAATATGTGTAAAATAAGGGTAGCAAATCGTACAGATTCTATTGAGGAGTATGACCTTGATCGGATTTTTGAACGATTTTACACGACTGACAAATCAAGAAATAAAAAAGGAACAGGTCTTGGTTTGGCAATCGCAAAGAAGCTAGTAGAGCAAATGGAGGGAGAAATATCGGCTTCTTTGGAGGAACAAATCTTTACCATTGAATTAAGATTTCAATGTGTATAAATAGGCAATTGCGAAACGCAGTTTATCTTTTCTATAGTTATATAAAATATACAAACCAATGCAGGCACGCTTGCGCTACGTTGTACCTCGTAACGGACACATAATGCGTCAAAATACGACGCATAAGTGCCGACGGGTACAAAGTACCTGCTTATGGATATGTATATTTTATACAACTAAAATAAATTTTTATGCGTTTCGCAATTACTTGAATGCTTATAAAAATTGGGAGGAACATTTTATGTCGTTACAAGTGAAAAATTTAGTGAAAAAATATGGAGATACCACCGTGCTCAATCATTTGAATTTTGAGATGAAGGAGCCTGGGGTTTATGCTTTATTAGGTACAAACGGGGCAGGAAAAACCACCTCACTTCGTATTATTTTAGGAATGCTTTCCTATGATGAGGGAGAGGTGCTATGGCAAGGAAAGCCAATGAATGCCTTAGAATGTAAGGTAGGGTATTTAGCCGAGGAAAGAGGACTTTATCCTAAATATTCCTTAATGGATCAATTAATTTACTTTGCCAAGCTTAAAAATATGACTAAGGATCAGGCAATGAAGGAAATTAAATATTGGGCAGAGCGTTTAGAGGTGGAAGAATATTTATTTCCAGAAAAGGTAAAAGGAAAGAAGCAAAAAAATAAAAACGCCGATCAGCTTTCTAAAGGAAATCAACAAAAGATTCAGCTAATGGCAGCACTTCTTTCAGACCCAGAAATTCTTGTGTTAGATGAGCCACTGAGCGGACTTGACCCAGTAAACTCTGATTTGTTTAAATCGATTATTCGAGAAGAGATGAAGAAGAGAAAGTATTTAATTATGTCTAGTCATCAAATGCCAACCATTGAGGAATTTTGCTCTGATGTTACCATTTTAAAAAGAGGTAATACTGTATTACAAGGTAATTTAAATGAAATCAAAAAAAGCTATGGTCGTGTCAATATGTTTGTAAAATGCGAGGAGGATATTCGCTCTTATATTGATGCCTTTGGCTTTACCCTTGTAAAGGAAACACCAGGAGAATATCAGATTAAGGTAACAGGAGAGGAAGAAGCGACGAAGTTCCTTAAAAAACTAGTGGAAGAAAATATTAATTTGATTCGCTTTGAATTAAGAGAGCCTTCCTTACACGAAATTTTTGTTGAAAAGGTGGGAGGAAATGATGAAGCTTAAAGAATTAAAGGGCTGGCAAAAGGTATTTGCTTTTACCTTTATGCAAACCATAAAAGGAAAATCTATTTTGATTTCCACCTTAATTATGTGCCTTGTCACAGCATTTGCATTTCCTTTGATGCAGTCTCTTACAGGGCAGGGGGATATATCCCTTAAAAAGCTTTATATTCAAAATGAAACATCTTATAATTTGGATAAAATGGAAGAGTATGTAAAAAATACAGAGGGCTTTGAAAAGGTTAAGGTGGTTGTTTCCTCTGAGAATCAGAAATCCTTAGAGGAAAAGCTGAAAAAAAATGAAATGATTATAAGAATTTCTCAGGAACAAACTGGGTTTATTCTAAAGCATATCAAAAGTAAAGATAGTGGCATCAAGCAGGTGGAGCTAGCTAATATTTCTACTCAAATGAGTTCTATTTTTACCAAGGCTTTAACAGAGGGCTTAGGCATTGATAAGGAACAGGTGGATTATATGAATGCACCCATTGAAACCTCTGTTGAGGTAGCCAATAAAGAGGGAGAGGTAAAGCAGGAGCAGGAGGATTTATTATCTGAGGTAGAATATAATGCCTTTTTTGCAGTTGCCTTTGCTACTATGATGTTTATTATGTTAAGCAGTGAGGTTATTGCTAATTCTATTATAACGGAAAAATCTACTAGAGTAATTGAGTATTTAATTATTTCTGTTCGTCCCTTAGCGATTATTTTTGGTAAAATTTTGGCTTCCTTATGTGTTACCTGCTTACAGCTTTTATCCGTTGGGGTATTTGCGCTAATATCAAAAAGTGTTTCCTCTTTGCTTTCAAAGGGAGAGGATGTAAATGTATCCAATGCCCTAGCAGCTGTGGGAGAATTAAAAGAAAGTTTTATTACGCCATCCTCAGTGGTGATAGGAATTCTTGTATTATTACTAGGCTTTTTATTCTTTGCCACTATTGCAGCTATGTCTGGAGCCTCTATTAGTAAGGTTGAGGAAAGTGCAGAGGGAATGAAAATAATTAGTATTTTACTTGTAATTGGTGTATATTTAGGGCTTGGAATGGCAATGACAGCTAAGTCTGGTGGAGAGCTTGGTATGATAGGATATTTATCCTGCTTACTACCAATTGCATCACCTTTTTCTGTTCCGTTTTTACTAATTGTAGGAAAAATCAAGGTAGGCTTAGCCATTGCATCCGTTGCTATTTTGCTAGTAAGCCAGCTTTTACTAAGCTTTTTAGTATCCAATGTATATGAAGGAATGATTTTACATCGTGGAGAAAGATTAAAAATAAAGGATATTCTTGGAATGGCAAAACAAAAGAAAGGTAAGAGGGGAGGCGAAGTAAATGAATAAGAAAATGTTAAAGGGCTGGAAGGACGTATTTTCCTTCACTTTCTCACAAACCCTAAAAGGTAAAGGCTTTTATGCTAGTACAGTAGGAATTGGGATTCTTTTAATAGGAATTTTGGTGGCAATTCATGTGGCAGTTGCAGTTAGTGGCAAGTCAGATCAGGAGCCCTCAAAGGTGTCTACAGTTCATATAGTAAACAATAGTGATTTAACTCAAGTGGATTTTTCTGACTTTTCTCTTATAGTAGGAGATAAATATAAAAAGGTATCCATTCAGGTAGAAGAAAAGACGACGAAGGAGCTACTTAAGGAGCTAAGCGATGAAAAGGGAACAGATTTGGTAGTGGAAATTACCAATGAGAAGGATACCTATTATTTAAATGGTATGATTCCTGCGGAAAGTGCTCTTAAGAAAAAGGATGCCAGAGGACTTCTTGACCAATTAACCATTTTATTACAGAAGAATAAGATTTCTTCTGTCTCTATTGAGCCCGAGAAACTTACCGTATTATTAGCCCCTGTTCAGATACAAATTGCCAAGGTAGGAGAAGAAAACCAATCGGACGGAGAGATAATTGTAAAAATGATACTTCCTATGATTATTAGCTTCTTCTTATATATGATGGCAATGGCATATGGACAAAGTATTTCTAAGGCGATGATTGCTGAGAAAAATTCAAAAATTATCGAGCTGTTACTTACTTCTATTAAGCCTTATGCCATTATACTAGGAAAAATGCTAGCTATGGTTTCGGTGGCACTGCTTCAAATGTTTATTTGGATTGGCTGTATTTTTATTGGTTTATTTGCAGGAGATTATGTGGGAAAACAAATCGACAGTGAGTTTAACAATGTGATTTTTGGTACATTCAAAATGCTAAGGGATTCTGGTGCAAAGAATGCCTTTACTGTAGAAACTGTTGTGTTAGCCGTGATTATATTAATGGTTGGCTTTATCTTTATTTGTAGTATTGCAGGCTTAGTAGGCGCTGCCTCTAGTAAGCCAGAGGATTTGGCGGTGAATATGACCTATTTTACTATGCCAGTATTAATTGGATTTTTTGCAGCGTATTTTATGCCTATGGCAGGAGCTGCTCCAAGTGTTGTAAAGATACTTACCTTTATTCCAGTTACAGCACCGTTTTTAGCACCTTCTGAGCTACTAGTAGGTAATATGAATATGCTTGAGGCAGGGCTTGTTTTACTTGTGTTACTCATAAGCTGCGGCGTGCTCGTTTATTTTGCAGGCAAAACCTATCGTAATAAAGTTTTTTATAATAATACCAAGTCAAAAGGCTTTAAACTTTTTTCAAAAGAAGCATAATGTAAAAACCCCCAAAGGAAACGCAAAATTGGGGGTTTTTCTATGCGAAATGTAGAAATTTGGTCTAAGGTCTTGTTGGAAAATATAGGCTGGGTTATACTAAAAAATAATGCATAATTTGAAGGTAAAGGTTAGAGTAGGAAAAGGAATTGTGAGACAAAAATGAAGAAGGTTATGAAACAGAAACGAAAAGTAGGAAAAAGAAATAGAGTGATTTTCTTTCTTAGCATGTTGCTGTGTTTAGTGGGAATAGCTAGTCCTCAGGCTACTATTTTTGCAGGTAGTGAGGAGCAAAGTACACAGGAGACAAAAACGGCAGAAAAAGCGCCAAAAGAGAAGATTCGTGTTGGGATTTACGATAGTCCGGGATTTTCGGAGATTGAGCCCAGTGGAGAAATTAACGGATATGGATATGAATATTTAAGAAGATTAGCGGTATATACAGATTGGGAATTTGAATTTGTAAAAGGCACCTGGAAGGAATGTATAGATCAATTAGAAGAGGGAAAGATTGACTTAATTGGTGGGGTGCATAAAACGAAGGATATGCTAGATAAATTTGATTTATCAAAGGAATCCTGTAATGAAACGAAGTATCATGTATATGTAAATGTGTATAGTACCATTGAGTACGGAGAATTTGAAAAGCTAGACGGAAAAAAAGTAGCTGTTTTAAATGATAGCAAAGAGGGGGATTATCTAACAAAATTAGCAAAGGAGAAACAGATTACCATTAATCCTGTTTATTTTGATTCCTTTTCAGATATGGAAAAGGTTATGCTTCACCGTGAAGTAGATGCTATTGTAGCTAGTGCAAGTTATACCAATAGTAATATAAGAAGTATTGGGGAATTAAATGAGATAAAGGCATATTGGGCAGTGAAAAAGGGAAATGGAAACTTATTAAATCAGTTCAATCAGGCACAGGCTGAATTACTTAGAGATGAACTGGATTTGCCTCAAAAGCTATATGAAAAATACTATATTAATAATAGCAAAAAAAATGTATTACTTTCTCAGGAAGAAACAAAATGGGTGAGTCAGGCCAAAACCTATAAAATCGGAATAGAAGATAGCTGGAAGCCTATGGCATATTATGACGATAAAAATCATGCATACAAGGGTATCTTAATTGATACCTTAAAATTAGTAAGTAAGAAAACTGGATTACAATTTGAGTATGTTTCTTATTCTTCAGACGATGCATTAAAAGAGGGACTTCGTTTAGGAGAAATTGATGCAATCGGACTCTATCATAATAATCAATATGCAGCACAGCAGTCTAAGATATATTTATCCAATGAATATACAAATGTATCGGTAGGGTTTTTAAGTACGGTAGGCCATCAAATTAAAAACAATAACGTAGCTGTGGCAGTGCGTTCTAATGATGTGGGAATGCAGGAATTTATTCACAAAAATTATCCTAATTTTAAATTGCAGCTTTGCCCTTCCCTTACAGATTGCTTTTCTCTTTTGAATCGTGAGGAAGTGGACTACATTGCAGATAATATATATATGCTTGAAGCAGAAATTTTAAATCAAAGTGCATATCAATACCAAATTAACTTTTTTGCAACACAAGAGTATTCTTTATGTTTGGGATTGTCAAGTGATGTGGATAAGCATTTTGTCTCTATTTTAAATAAAGGGCTAGACAGTATTGAAACCAAAGAAAAAAATGAAATTGCCATAAAAAATACGGCAGTTTCAGAAGAGGTGGAAATTACTATTGAGGATGTGTGGAGTAAGTATAAGGTTTATTTCTTTGGATTTTTTATCTTAGTGATTGTTGTTATGTTATTTATTCGTATGAATGAACGTCAGTCCTACCTAAGACGAAGCCTAAAGGAACAGAAAAAATATGAGGCATCCTTGCAAGAGGCACTGAGCAATGCAGAGGCAGCAAATAATGCCAAGTCTCAATTTTTGTCCCGTATGTCCCATGATATTCGAACTCCTATGAATGTAATTATGGGAATGACAGATATTGCCAAAACCTCCTTAGAAGAAGAGGATAAGGAGAGGGTGGAGGATTGTCTTGGGAAAATTAGTGTTTCTTCGGAGTATTTGCTTAGCCTATTAAATGATGTACTAGATATGTCACGAATTGAAAGTGAGAAAATATCCATTGCTCATGTACCTTTCGATATGAATGGATTAGTACACAATATTAAAACCTTAATGCAAACTAGGGCAAACGAAAAGAAAATTGATTTTAAGGTAAAGGTGAAAAAGACTGGTAATCATAAATATTATGGTGATAGCCTACGCTTGAATCAAATTTTTATTAACCTATTATCTAATGCTGTAAAATTTACAGATAAGGGTGGAAAGGTTAGATTTATAATTATGCAGATAACCTGTGAAGGAAACAGTCATTTGTTCCGTTTTACTGTAACTGACAATGGAATCGGTATTGGGGAAGAATTCATGGAGAAAATATTCGAACCCTTTGAACAAGAGGATGAAGGTGTCACTAAGACCTTTGGTGGTTCTGGACTTGGACTTTCCATTGTAAAGAATTTTGTGGAAATGATGCAAGGAACCATTGAAGTACACAGTAAAAAGGGAGAAGGGACCTCATTTGTAGTAGAAATTCCTTTTGATAAAGTAAAAAAACGTGGAAGTGAAGAGGAGAAAGAAACCATTGCTATTCCAGCTCAATTAGCAGAACAGGAAGCAGAGCCAGAAAAGAAAGAGGTTGATTTAACTGGTAAAAAGGTATTATTAGTAGAGGATAATGAGTTAAATCAAGAAATTGCAGTTGCTATCTTAAAGCAAAAGGGTCTTGAAATAGAGATTGCTGCCAACGGCGTGGAAGCAGTTAATAAATTTAAGGAGGCAGAGCCATTTTACTATCAATATATTCTAATGGATATCATGATGCCAGAAATGAATGGATGGGATGCTGCTAAAAATATAAGACAGCTTGAGAAAGAGGATGCGAAAAAGGTACCAATTATTGCCATGTCAGCCAATGCCTTTGAAGAGGATAAAAGGAAATCTATGGAAATGGGTATGAATGAGCATATTTTAAAACCAATTAATACCGCTGTTTTATTTGAAACCTTAGCCAAATTTGCAAATGGAGTATAAATGGGGCAAGGAATGGATATTGTAAAAAAATGCGAAAATTGGTATACTAAGTATAGTGATGACTTAAGAGCAAAGAGAAATGAGGAAGTAGCTTATGGAAAAGGATAAAAATGAAATTTTAACAAAATATTCCTTTATGTTTCAGGACTTTTGCGACTATATTTTAGATGTGGATATGGAAGCCGAGGAATATGTAAGAGTCCAAAATAAATCTAAGTTGCATACGATTGTAAATGAGGGAATGGGGGCAATAAAGGAATTGTATAAATTTGCAAAGCCTCATTTTCTACGTCAAGAAGATAGTGAATATATAGAAGCTATGTTTAATAGGGGTGATGTAGTAGAAAAAGCAAGAAGCGGTGTTGTGGAGTCAAGAGAATTTTTGCTAAAGGATTTCTCTGATCAATGTAGATGGAAAAGAATTGTATTCTACTATCGAATTGAGCAGGAGAAGCCTCATATTATTTTGGCAGTAACTGATATTACCAAAATGAAAAAAAAGGAAGAGCTTGACTTACTTCAGCAGCAGTATTTATATGCAGCAGTATTTAATATTTATCCTTTGGTGGCATCCATTGATGTAACGAATAATAAATTTTCTACCATTCGTTTTGAAGAATATACACAAAAACAATCTGGAAAAATAGAAATGTCTCTAGATGAAGTGATAGAATTGGCAGTTAGTCAGATTCATCCAGATGATGTAGAGGGCTTTTTAAACAAATTTAGCAGAAAAAAACAAGAGGAAGCTTTCTTAGATGGAGCGGCACAGATTTACTATGAATTTCGTTTCCTTGGGGTGGATGGAAAATATCATTGGGGCTCTTTGCTGTCTACTAGAATTTTTAATCAATATGATGATGAGCTATGTCAGATTACCTTTGGACGATATATGGATGATGAAAAGCAAACGGAGCAGAATCTAAGAGATGCGCTTTATACTGCTGAGGAAGCGTCAAATGCTAAGTCTGATTTCCTATCTAATATGTCCCATGAAATCAGAACACCTATGAATGCTATTATTGGTATGACAGAGCTTGCTAAGACCAGTGATGATATGACTTATGTAAGAGAATGTATAGGTAAGATTGAAAACTCAGCCCAATATTTACTTACCTTGATTAACGACATACTAGATATGTCCAAAATTGAGCATAATCAAGTGATTTTAAGTAATGAAATCTTTTGCTTAGAGGAATTGGTAAGTAATATTTATACCATTATTGAGCCTCAGGCAAGAAGTAAAAATATTCATTTTAAAATAAAAGAAAGAGGTATTACAGTTCGCTATTACTATGGTGATACCTTACGAGTGAAACAGATTTTAATTAACCTACTTTCTAATGCACTTAAGTTTACAGATAAAGGTGGAACCGTTCAGCTTAAGATTATCGAGACTCACAAAAATGAGGATTCTGTATTCCTTGGATTTATTGTAAAGGATACAGGTATTGGTATGAGTCCAGAATTTTTAGAAAAAATGTATCAGCCCTTTGTACAGGAGAGAAATGATAGAAAGCGCAATAAAAGTGGTACAGGGCTAGGACTTTCTATTGCTAAGAATCTAGTTGGACTGATGGATGGTCATATGCAGGTAGAAAGTAAGCTAGGAGTTGGAACCAAGTTCCAGGTAGAATTAAAGCTTAAAATTGCTACCAAAGAAGAGGAAGAGAGAAAAGAAAAAACACAAAAGCCTCTTGAAAATGTAATGTATGACGGAAAAAGAGTGCTTTTGGTAGAGGATAATGAGTTAAATCAGGAAATTGCAGTGGCACTATTAGAGAAAAAACACATTTTAGTAGAGTGCGCAAGCGATGGTCAAGAGGCAATTGAGATGTTTAAAACAAAAGAGCCGTATGATTTGATTCTTATGGATATTATGATGCCAGTGAAGGATGGCTTAGAGGCAACTAAGGAAATTCGTAGCATTCCAAGTAGATATGCAAGAAATGTGCCAATTGTAGCAATGAGTGCTAATGCCTTTAGTACAGATATTGCCAAGTCACTAGCTCATGGAATGAATGACCATTTAGTAAAGCCTATTAATATTAAGCATTTAAATGAAATATTGGATAAATATTTAAGATCGAAATAAAGGAGGTTATCCAATAAATGGATAGTAGGAAGAAATTATCCCTATTTGAGATGTTAAAGGTAGCATGTTTAAAGCCGTCGGAATATAAAAATTTGTTGCAGCAGTCAGTAGGTAAGCTGATTGGGTATGTGGCGATTTTGGTGCTTTTAACTAGCTTTGTAACCTATGGTGTTTCTATGATAGGGTTCGTTGTGGGAATTGGTGGCTTTGAGAATTTATTTACCAATCGTATTCCACAGTTTCAGCTAGAAAATGGAACTCTTACTATGGAGCATCCTATAGAGTTTGAAATTCAAGGGATTCGCTTTGTAGCAGATGCAAGCAAGGAAGAGGTTACAAAGTCAGAC
>JAFPBJ010000160.1 GCA_017390525.1 Lachnospiraceae bacterium
ATGGTAACAGGAAAAGCTTGGTTTAAAGTACCAGCTGCATTAAAATTTGTACTTACTGGTAAGCCACAAAAATGGGTAAGCGGTAAGGATGTAATTTTACATATTATTGGATTAATTGGTGTAGACGGAGCTCTTTACAAATCTATGGAATTTGTAGGAGATGGAATTAAGTATTTATCTATGGATGACCGTTTTGCAATGGCAAATATGGCAATTGAAGCAGGTGCTAAAAATGGTATTTTCCCAGTAGATGACCTTACTATTTCTTATATGAAAGAACATTCTACTAAGGAATATACTGTATATGAAGCAGATGAAGATGCTGTATATGATGAAACCTATACTATTGATTTATCAACTCTTGAACCAACTGTAGCATTTCCTCATTTACCAGAGAATACAAAGACAGTAAAAGAAGCAGGAGAGGTTACCATTGACCAAGTAGTGATTGGTTCATGCACCAATGGAAGAATCAGCGACTTAAGAGTAGCTGCAGAAATCTTAAAAGGAAAGAAAGTGAAAAAAGGAGTTCGTACCATTGTAATTCCTGCAACACAAGCTATTTATTTACAAGCAATTGAAGAAGGCTTAGTAAAAAACTTTATTGAAGCAGGGGCAGTTGTAAGTACTCCAACCTGTGGTCCATGTTTAGGTGGTCATATGGGTATTTTAGCAGAAGGCGAGAAAGCAGTTGCTACTACCAATCGTAACTTTGTAGGTCGTATGGGACATGTAGATTCAGAAATTTATTTAGCAAGTCCTGCAGTAGCTGCAGCTTCAGCAATTACTGGTAAGATTTCACAGCCAAGTGACTTAGGATTATAGAAAGAACGGAGGAAAATAAAGTGAAAGCATTCGGAACAGTACATAAATATGGAGATAATGTAGATACAGATGTAATTATTCCTGCAAGATATTTGAATTCATCAGATCCAAAGGAATTAGCAAAAAATTGCATGGAGGACATTGATCCTGATTTTGTAAATCGCGTAAAACCAGGAGATATTATGGTAGGACAAAAGAACTTTGGTTGTGGTTCATCAAGAGAACATGCACCAATTGCGATTAAAGCTTCAGGGATTAGCTGTGTAATTGCAGAAACCTTTGCAAGAATTTTCTATCGAAATGCTATTAATATTGGTTTACCAATTATTGAGTGTAAGGAAGCGGCAGAAGGAATTGAAGCCGGAGATGAAGTTGAAATTGATTTTGACAGCGGAAAGATTTATAATAGAACAAAAGGAACTGAGTTCCAAGGACAATCTTTCCCACCATTTATGCAAAAGATTATTGCATCAGAAGGATTGATTCCATATATTAATCAAAAATAGGTGAAAGTATAAGTGCAAAGCATGGAAACATGCTTTGCATTTAGTGGTATCAGTAGGTATCATAGCAGTAAAACACAGATTTAGGAGGAGGTATGGATAGTTGAAAAAAAATCGGAACAATTTAATAAAGCTATTTGTCATGCTAATTGTGGTTTGCTCTTTTGTAGCTTATGGTGTGAGCATAAGACCAAAAGCAGCTACTGATGGGGATTTTCAATTTGAAGTAATTGACGAGACAAAAAAGGAAGCAAGAATTACAGGCTATACTGGAAAGGAAGAAAATCTATATATTCCAGAGAAGCTACTAGGGGAATATACCATTGTTGAAATTGGTGAACAAGCCTTTTATGGAAATGATACCCTAAAGAACGTATGGATTTTAGCGCCAATTGAAGAAATTTCAGATGGAGCCTTTAGTAGATGTGGACAATTACAATGTGTTCATAGTAGCCAAAGTAAGCTAAGAGTCGTGGGAAATGATGCCTTTTCTTACTGTAAGAATTTAAGCTTTGTTTATTTACAAACACAAATTGAAACCATTGGGGAAAGAGCCTTTTACAATTGTGGACAGCTATCCAGCTTTTATTTTGGAAATAGTCTTAAGTCCATTGGGCAGGCAGCCTTTTCTAATTGTTACAATTTAGATGCAGTTACCCTTCCTGATACGTTAACCTCCTTATGTACAGAGGATGCCACAGGAGAATATGGTAGCGTATTTTATGGTTGTACTAGATTAAAGACGGTAACCTTAGGAAGAGGGATTACGAAAATACCACCTTACACCTTTTATGGTTGCAGTAGCTTAAAGGAGCTTGTGTTACCGGAGCAGGTTACTTCAATTGGAGAAAAAGCATTTGCAAAGTGCTTTTCATTAATTAATATTCAGTTTCCAAGTGGGTTAACTACCATAAAGGAAGGTGCCTTTTATAATTGTATGAATCTGCAATCTCTTCAGGTTCCAGATAGTGTAACCATTTTTAACTCTACGCTAGAAAATGAAGGAGCAGTATTTGGCGATTGTAACAGCTTAAAAAATGTTACCATTGGAAGTGGAATTACAGTGATTCCCCAAGGTACCTTTATGGGCTGTGATAAGCTAGAAAAGGTAGTACTTGGAAGTCAGGTACAACGCATTGAGGAGAAAGCATTTTCAGGCTGTAATGGATTAAAGGAAATATATACCCTAGCCAAGACAGTAACCATTCATAAGAACTTTATGGAAACTATTCCAAAGGAGCTTAAAATTTTCTATCAGGACAATGCGGTGATACTTGGTGTAGCTGATGAAATTTTGTATAAATTTGATAGCAGCAAATATCTGGTAAATGTAAAGCTGTTATACAATGATGATGACAATCAGGTGATACAAAAGCAAGTGCTTATTAATCAATTAATGGCACA
>JAFPBJ010000161.1 GCA_017390525.1 Lachnospiraceae bacterium
ATAGCAAAAAGGAGCTACCGAAGGAAGCTTGTGGGTTGCTTGCAGGTATCATTGAAAATGGAAATAAAATAATAAAGAAGGTTTATTTGCTAACCAATATAGATCAGTCCAAGGAACATTTTTCCTTAGAGCCTAAGGAGCAGTTCATAGCAGTGAAGGATATGAGAGCGAATGGATATGAGCCTTTAGGTAATTGGCATTCTCATCCCAATACGCCTGCAATTCCTTCTAAGGAAGATATAAGATTAGCCTATGATAGCAGCGCTAGCTATTTGATTCTGTCCTTAATGGAAAGGGATGCACTGGTGCTAAATTCGTTTCATATCGAAGGAAATCAAGTGGAAAAAGAAGAATTAATAATCCGAGATGTGTCGTGAATAATTGAATAATAGAACAAAAAAAGCTCAAACCAGAAGCAAAAAATGCGAAAAAGGGTGAGCTTTTTTGTTTTGAAAAAATGGTTGGTTTTTTTGCAAAATTGTGAGAAAATATACATAGATAAAAAGGAAATTGTGAAATATAAAATATGTTTTTTATAGTTGTACAAAATATACAATCCAATGCAGGCACGCTTAGAAGTGGAGGAGTGTTTATGAGAATCGAAGCAAATCAAAATAATTTATATGGTGCAGCAACACAAAATGAGAAGCTACAAGGCAAAAATAAAGGTAAGGGAAGTAGCTATTTTGCAGGAGACTTAAATTTAGGTGTAGACGCAATTGCTGCTAGAAAAAAAGAAGCCAAAAGACAAGCCATGAAGGTGGTAGCAGATGCATTTTCTGGGGATAGAGCTATTGATGAGGATTTGGAGAAGAGGGCAGAGCGAATCAAAACCTTAGCAAAGGAAAGAGACGAGGCTCAAAATCAAATCAATCAAATTGATGAGAAAAAGAAAGCACTAAAAGAGGAATATAAGATTAGTGATGCAAGTCAGGAAGAAAAAGATTTGGCATTATTAGAAAAAAGAAGAATACTAGAAAAGAACAATATGGGACTTGCATTGACAGAGGAGGAGCAAGAAAGATTAAAGGAAATTGATGAACAGGGGCTAACAGAATATCAACAAGCTGTCCTTGAATTAAATGAACAAAGAGATACCTTTTCTGAAATCGTATCCACTAACAGAGTTGAAATTTATATGGAAGAAGAAACCATTAAGAATGTGAATTTAGAACGATTAAAAACACATCCTATGGTAGACGCACAAAAGGAAGCGAAGAAGATAGAACAGTCTGAAAGCAAAGAAGTATTGGGAATGCTTATGGAAGAAGGAAAAGACCATGTGGATGACCAAATAGAAAAGGAAAAAGAAGAAGCCAAGAAAGCAAAAGAGAAAAAAGAGCAAGAGGAAATCAAAACGAAGGAAGAAAAAGAAAAGGACAAAACAGAAGCGGTAGATTATGTTACAGAGCAGATTCTTACGCTAAATCAAGTAAATACCAGTGTGGCTGACGAAGTAAAGGATATTGTACATAAAATGAAATTAGTGGAGGAAGATGTAAAAGGGGTAGCAGTAGATGAGCTACTCTAAGAAAAAGAAATCGATATGAATGTAGAAAGCAAAAAAGAAAAGTTACTTACCCATCCAATTAACAAATTGTTTTATGCTTATTTATTGCCCTCCGTGAGTGGCACTTTTGTAACTTCTGTATACATTTTAGCAGATTCTGTTATAATAGGAAAAAAGATTGGACAAGAAGCATTAACTGCATTAAATATTGTTCTTCCAATATTTAGTTTGTTTTTTAGTATAGGGCTACTATTTGGAGTTGGTGGCTCTATTCTATTGTCCATAGAAAGAGGAAAAGGAAATGAAGAAAAAGCAAATTGTTTTTTTACCTTGTCTTTATTTTTGAACCTATTAGTAGGTGGACTTGCTATGCTCCTTTGCTTTGGGTGTTATGAGTCTTTGGTATTATGTTTAGGTGGCTCAGAGTTTACCATACCATATATTAACCAATATTTACCTACTATTTTGTGGGGAGGAGCAAGCTTCTTTTTTTCCACTTTCTTCCAAGCCTTTATTCGTAATGATAAGGCGCCAAAGTTGGCTATGATAGCGGTAATTACAGGTGGAATTAGCAATATTATTTTAGATATCGTATTTGTAATAGGTTGGAATATGGGGATGAAAGGTGCAGCACTAGCTACTGTATTAGGTTCGGTGATTGTAAATGGTATTTTACTGACACATTTTTTCTCAAAGAAAAATGGACTAGTTCTTGTATTTCCATTTCAAACTTTATTAAAAAATGTATTATCCATTATAAAAAATGGAAGTACAAGCTTTTTGGTAGATATTTCTACAGGGATTGTGACATTGTGCTTTAATTTGCAACTGATCAAATATATGGGAGATATAGGAGTTACAGTATATGGTATCATAGCCAATGTAACTTTAATATTCTATAGCTTATGTAATGGAGTCAATCAAGCAGCTCAGCCGATTATTTCCACTAATTTTGGTGCAGGAAAAATGGATAGAATTAATCAAGTGAAAAAACTGGCAATAAAAAATTGTGTAGTAGTTTGTTTGATTCCTTTTGTGATTGCTATGGTGGCCCCTAATTTATTCACCTATATTTTTATTAAACCCAGTGAACAGGTGCTTAGGTTGGCACCGAAAGGAATTCGTATTTTCTTTTTAGGGTTTTTATTTGCGGGATATAATATAGCAATGACCAATTATTTTCAGTCTGTTACAGCAGCGGGACGGTCACTGCTACTTTGCTTGTTAAGAGGAATTGTGTTATGTCTTTCCTTTGTATTTATTTTGCCTATATGGTTGGGAGTAACAGGAATTTGGCTAGCTGTTCCATTAGGGGAAGGAATTACCTTTTTGGTAGCATTGGCTATAAAACGAAGCTTTCATACCAACAAAAACAGTTTTTGAGCGGCTTACAAAAGTAAATTCATTAGTAGGTAATTGCGAAACTCGCGATGCTCGTTTGCAATCTTGATTAAAAACAAGGATGAATTCGTACAGGGTACGAATTCTGGAATGAAATGAGGATAATCGGACATTTTAGGCGCACTTTAATAAGCCTCTGGCTTTATG
>JAFPBJ010000162.1 GCA_017390525.1 Lachnospiraceae bacterium
GCTTATCTTCCATGTCTTTTCCTTTTTCATTTGAATATGGTGAGTGTATTTCACTTTATTATAAGCTTTTGAGGGTGGAAAAGGCAAGGGGGAGAGTGGGATTTATAACAAAAAGAGCAAGCTAATTAAGCTCGCTCCTTTTCCTCTAATTTTTATCTGTAATGCTAATAGAATATTCTGTGGCATTTCCTTCTACCACATAGCCGTATTTTTTTCCGTCCACTTGAAATTCTCCCTGGCACTTTTCATCCTTGATGTCTTCTGTAATATCAATCTTTGTATCGTCAATATATAAATATACCTTTTCTCCTTCTTGCTTTATGGTTGTTTCTTGCTCTATAGTTGTTTCTTGGTTTTGAGTCTGTGCTTCATTCTTTTGTGTGATAGCTACATCCCCCTTTTCATCCACTTCATATCCGTACTCTATATTCACACTTTTATCGTCATCCTCTGTTTCTATTGTAACTACTTTTTCTCCATTTTCAAGGTCTTTCACTTCTGCCTCAAATTCTTTTCCATCAATTAGGACCACCATTTTTTCCACCCAGGTTTCTCCTTGACGGGCATATGTGATTGCGTTACTCGATACAAACACGATTGCCAAAGCCGCTACAGCTGCTACCACTTTTTTTGCTACATTTGATTTCTTTCTTGATTTTTGATTCATATTTTTTACCTTTCTAAGCAAATCCTCAGAAGCATGTATTTTATTAAAAGTGCTTCTATAAATTTCTTTTTCCTCTTGATTCAATTTCATGCCCATGCCTCCTGTAATTGTTGCTTTAACTTATTTCTTCCTCTCATAAGACGAGTTTGTACGTTACTTTCCGAAATATAAAGTAATCACGCAATTTCTCTCACACTATATTCTTCATAATAATATAAATGCAGTACAATGCTATATTTTGCTGGAAGCTTCATTACTTCTTCAAATAATTCCTTTTCATTTTCCGAAAAGGTTTCTATTTCATAATCTAACTCTTCAAGAGAGGAAACCTTCTTTCTCCAAAAGGAGTTCCACATATTCTTGCACTCGTTAATCACTACTCGTATCAGCCACCGTTTGATATGCTCCTCATCTTGAAATTCTACCTTTGACTGAAGCATTTTCATAAATGCATTTTGCACTGCATCTTCAGCGTCATTTTTATTTTTACAGTAATTCAATGCGGCTCTGTATACAACATCTGTATAACGTTCTGCAATTTCTTCATATTTCATTCCTTGTATACATTCCCTTCTTATGTTTTTTCTTTGAAAGGCCTTTCATAATATAAACAAATCATACCATAAAAATATCACAAAAAATATTAATTCATATTTTTTCACATTTTTTATTTTATTTTTAGAAATCGGACACAATTTGTACACACTTTTTCTCTATACTATGTCTTGTAAGAGCTTTTCATATATTTGAATCCTCTCCCCCCTCATTCGTGTCGAGAGACACAAAAAAGAAGCCAAGCAATTTGTTTGGCTTCTTTTTTTGTGAAAAAATACTTCTTTTTTGATTACTCATCTCCGAAGGAAATTCCTAAAACTTTTCCTTCATGAATCATTGGATCATCTGGAGTTACTACCTTTAATTTTCCCGCTACCTCTGATAAAGGAACTGGTACTACCTTACCATCTCTAAGAGCTACCATATAGCCATATTGTTCTTTGTGGATTAGCTCTGCTGCCGCTGCACCTAAACGACTAGAGATTGCTCTATCGTAAGCGCAAGGTCCGCCTCCTCTTTGGGTATGTCCTGGAACAGTAACTCTAATTTCCTGTCCAGTTTTTTCTTTAATCTTATCTGCAATTTCATAGGCTGCAGATGGATATGGACTATTTAGTCTTTTTGCCTTTAATTGTTTCTTAGAAAGAGCTGCATCTTCCTTAGAAATCGCACCTTCTGCTACTGCAAGAATAGAAAATCTTTTTCCTTCCTTCGTCCTCTTTTCGATACACTGAATGACTTTATCAATGTCATATGGAATTTCAGGAAGTAAAATTACATCAGCCCCTCCAGCAATACCTGCGTGAAGAGCAACCCAGCCTACCTTATGTCCCATTAACTCTACAATAAATACTCGATTGTGGGAAGCTGCTGTAGTGTGAATGCAATCAAGGGCATTGGTAGCAATATCTACTGCACTTTGGAATCCAAAGGTCATATCAGTTCCCCAAATATCGTTATCAATGGTTTTAGGTAGGGTTACCACATTAAGCCCTTTTTCACTTAAAAGATTGGCTGTTTTATGGGTTCCATTTCCACCTAATACAACTAAAGCATCTAATTTTAGCTTTTTATAGGTATCCATCATTAATTTTACTTTATCCTGTCCCTTTTCATCTGGAGTTCCCATTAATTTAAAGGGTTGTCTTGAGGTTCCTAAAATGGTTCCACCTAACGTTAAAATACCAGAAAAATCCTTTGGTGACATCACTTTATAATTCTGATACATGAGACCCTTATATCCATCCTGAAATCCATATATTTCAAAGTCCTTGTAAAATCCACTTAAGCCTTTTACAACGCCACGCATAGCAGCATTTAAGCTTTGACAATCTCCACCACTTGTTAACATTCCAATTCTTTTCATACGACATCAGCTCCCTTTCTCTTTGGTTACTATATCTCTACTCTGCCTTCTAATGCCCGTAGTAGCGTTACCTCGTCGGTACATTCTAAGTCGCTTCCTACTGGAACACCGCTGGCAATACGGGTTACCTTTACTCCTGTTGGCTTCACCAGCTTGCTAATATACATAGCAGTGGTTTCTCCCTCAAGGCTTGAATTCGTTGCAATAATCAGTTCTTCTACATTTCCTTGCAATCGCACCATAAGCTCCTTTAGCTTAATATTTTCTGGCCCAATCCCAAGCATAGGAGAAATGGCACCATGTAAAACATGGTATACGCCTTCATATTTTCCTGTTTTTTCATACGCAGCTAAATCCCTTGTGCTCTCCACTACCATAATCATGGATGGATTTCTTTTAGGGCTAGCACAAATAGGACATATTTCTTTATCAGTTAGAGTAAAACATTTTGCACAATATCTCACATTTTTCTTAGCCTCCACCATAGCATTAGATAAATTCATAACCTGCTCTTCTGGCATATTAATAATGTGAAACGCTAAACGCTGTGCTGATTTATTACCAACTCCAGGCAATCGCCCAAGCTCTTCAATTAGCTTGGTAATTTGACTACTATAATAATCCATTAGAACGGAAATCCTCCGCCAAAGCCACCTAATCCACCTGTAATTTTAGACATTTGATTTGCTGTTTCTTCTTCCATTTTACGAAGTGCCTCATTGGTTGCTGCAATAATTAAATCTTCTAACATTTCAATATCGTCTTTATCTACAACTTCTTCCTCTAACTTAATAGACACTACTTCTTTTTTACCAGAAACAACTACCTTTACTACACCACCACCTGCAGTAGCTTCGTATTGCTTTTCTTCTAATTCCTTTGTTGTTTCCTCCATTTGTCTTTGCATTTTTTGCGCTTGTTTCATTAGGTTGTTCATGTTTCCAGGCATTCCTCCTGGGAATCCACCTCTTTTTGCCATTCTTTTTTTCCTCCTACTCTTCAAATTCTATTGGCATATTGATTAATTTACTTATATCTAAACTATCACTAGAGGCTGTTTCCTCCTTAGATAGTAGAACACATTGAAGATTAATTTCTTTTCCTGCAAAATTACTTAGCTCTTCCTTTACATCCTCTAATCTGCCTTCTATAAAATCCTTTGCCACAGCGCCTGTTTCATCACTTGGAAATAAAATAGATAGAGAATGTTCATCTGCTCCTACCGCGGTCTTAGTATTGGCTAAGAAGGTACGATAGCTAGAATTCGCCTGTTGCTTAAATTGTCCCCATTTTGTTACCACTTCCTTAAGCTCGGCAAGCTGTGCTGGTGGAAACTGCTTTTTTAAATTCTCCACTGCATCCTGTTTTGCTACTTGGTTTACCACTGGCTCTGGTGAGCTTACTGGCTCGCTACTTACCCTTTGTAATCCGCCCTGCTCCACTAATTGCTCTAGCTTAGTAATTCGACTGATTAAGCTTCCTAAATCTGTTTCCATTTCTGGTTTACAAAGCTTAATTACTGCAACCTCTAGCAAAATTCTTTTTTGGGTAGCAAATTTAATTTGATTAGACAATTCAGAAAAAATGCGAATAAAGCGAATTAAATCCTCTTGACTTATTTTTGTTGCTTGTTCCTTTAACTGCTGTAAATGCTCTGTAGATACATCTAGCAAATCCTCTACCTGATCAGAGCCCTTAATTAATAATAAATTACGCAAATACCAGGTAAAATCTAATACAAACTGACCAATTTCTCTTCCCTGCATTACAATTTCATCCACCATATTTAATACCTTGATGGTCTCTCCTGTAATAATATATCCAAGAAATTGATAAAATACCTCTGTATCAACAGCACCTAGCACCTCTAATACCTTATCATAGGTAAGAGACTGTCCGAAGTAAAAAGCAATACACTTATCTAACAGACTTAAGGCATCACGAAAGGAGCCATCTGCCACCTTAGCTACATAACGAAGCGCCTTTTCCTCTGCTTCGATTTGCTCTTCCTGCATTAAATGCACAAGATGCTCTGTAATCACATCAATAGAAACTCTTTTAAAATCATATCTTTGACATCTTGATAAAATAGTAATTGGAATCTTATGTGCCTCTGTGGTTGCCAAAATGAAAATAACATATTCTGGCGGTTCCTCTAAGGTTTTAAGAAGGGCATTAAAGGCTCCTGTAGTAAGCATATGAACTTCATCAATAATATAAACCTTATATTTGCCTTCTGTAGGTGAATACTGAATTTCATCTTTGATTTCTCTAATATTATCTACACCTGTATTAGAGGCTGCATCTATTTCAATTACATTCATTGAGGTTTGCTCCATAATAGAGCGACAAGAGGCACAATGATTACAAGGATTTCCATTTACAGGATTTTCACAATTGACCGCCTTGGCAAGTAGCTTCGCTACACTGGTTTTTCCTGTTCCTCTCGTTCCACAAAATAAGTAAGCATGACCGATTCTGTCCGCAATAATTTGATTACGCAAGGTCGTTACAATATGCTCTTGTCCCTTTACTTCATCAAACTGGCTAGGACGCCACTTCCGATAAAGTGCTACATATGACATTGTACCACATCCTTTACTCTTTTTCCATTTTTACCATATGAATTTACTAAAACTTAAAAATCTGATCTAGCATCTTCAAGGTTTTAAAATTACCTTTGGCAGTAATATCCCCTGCCATAAATGCCCTTTGGAAATTAACCTTACCTTGGATAATATTTTGTAAGGACTCTACGCTAGTTTTCATAATCACGTCCACATCCTTTTTATCCCCGTAATAGCAATTTAATTCCTCTTGATCCACTTCTATAATCAGCTTTTTGTTGGTATCGGTAATGTATAGCATATAGCTTGCTCGAAAATTCTTTTCTGGATTAAAGCTTTGTTTTAAATCATCAATAAAACCACTTTTTTCCTTTGGCTTTGCATCATCATTTAAAAGCTGCTTAAACATTGCCGTTAATTCTTCAATATCCTCTTTTTGTTTCTTTACATAGGTATCATCAGAAACAAACCTTGAGAGCTGTTCACTTTCTTGAGGTGTAAGCTCAATGGACTGTGGCTTTAGCACGCTTGCTTTTAGCACATTGTTACTAGAAGGCAACACCTTCTGCTTTTGATTAATGGTACGATAAAACATTTCTGCTTTCTTTTCTATGATATTCAGAAAATCCTGATTCATTTCAAAAGCTACATGCTCCTCTACATAAGCGCTAAGTCCAGCACTTGGGATTCCACCTAGAGTTTCCCAGGCTTTTGTTAGGGTAAGCTCTGCCTCTTTTTCCCCATAGGTAGTTGCCACTACCACAGGCATCATATAAATTTGACTAATCTTTTCTTTATCTCCATAAAGCCAGCAGGCATCAAGAAACTGCTGCATATAGCCACCAATTCCAAACCATTCTAATGAAGACGCTAAAATAATACCATCTGCTTGCTTTAACGTAGCCGGCAATGTAGCGATGGTATTCTTCTCCTCATAAAAATTATATCGATGCACTTCAACTCGTAGCTCTTCTAGCACCGTTTGCAATTTGGAAATAACGTATAATGTAGCATCCTCTATTAAGCCTCTGCCACCGTAGTAAATATTAACCTTCACGACTTCCTCCTATTTCTATCTTCTATATTATAGAAACTGATTTTACATACTTTTAGTGTAATCTAATTTTTACTAAGGTGCAAGGGTTTCTTTTTTGAAATTCGCTCTTCCAAAAAGCATGACGCCTAAACCACTGATTACTCCTGCTACATGGGCGATATTGTCTACCCCACTTGCCGTAAACCCTGCATACAAGCCACCTAAAATACACACAACAAGCTGAAACTTAGTAATCTCACTATTTTTATACTTATAAAAAATAAGTAGCCCTAGAAAAGCACCTGCAATACCAAAAATGGCACCTGATGCCCCAATAGAAACGATCGTTTCTCCCATCAAATCTTTTCCAATAGCCGAAGAAATGCTGGCTATGATTCCAGTAAATACATATAAAATTAGAAACCACCTTTTGCCTACGGCTTCCTCTAAATTCTTTCCAATTGCCCACAGCATAAACATATTACTTAATAAATGATCCCAATCTCCGTGCAAAAAGATGGCTGTAAACACCCGATAATATTCATGACTATCAAGGATAGCTTGCAAGCTGCCACATCCAAATTGATCGCATAAGGCGTCATAATCGCCGCCAAAATATCTAAGTATTACAAACACAATGATATTAATTAGGATCAGCCACACCGAAGCCAAGCTCCACCACTTTATGGTGCTCTTTTTTTCCTTCTTTTGTCTTACTAGCTGCTGCTCTAATATATGAGAAAGCTCTCTTGCTAAGAGAATTTGCTCTCCTTCTAGTTCTTCGCTTCCATATAATTTTAGCTCCCCTTGGGTAGAATCAAGCACCCATACCTTAGAAAAGGACTGAGCCATTTTCTCCACTAATTCCTCTGCTCCTTCTAGGGCAACTACAATACAGATTTCATCTATGAGAGACTGTCCTTTAGAAATTAGCTGCTGCTTCCACTGATTTACCCTTTCTATATAATAGGTAATAGGACCCTCTCCATTTACCACAAAGCAGCTTGCCAAGACGGTCCCTTCTTCTTTTTCCTTATAAAATGCCATATTAGAGCTGTCCTTTATGGGGGTATAGCCAGCTCTAATCAGTAAATCTATTACCTTCTTCATCATATGTAAGGCCTCACTCCATCGTTTTTTCTTACTATAACACATTCACACAGGGCTAGCAACGAAATGAAGCCTTAGCTTTTGTACATTTTTCAGTCGCACTTTTGAAAAAATATAATTTCTTGACATTCCCCACAAATTATATTATATTTTTAACAGAAATGGGTTTTCACCGTACAGTTTTACGACTCAAGCGGGCTGCTCGTTTCTTTTTTTATTGTTAAAAAATCATATAAGTACTTTTTATTATCCTCTGCATGTCTCACCAACATTCTTGCAGAAAAAATATTATATCTTACTACATGTCCTGTCTTATCATCATAAACTGGAAGTGCAAAGCGAACATCATAACGATACCAACCATACTTTGCTGCTTTTTCATGCTTTTTCTTTACATTTTCTGAATAAGTCTCATTAGTTGCTATTTGAATTAGCTCTGGAATCCCCTGAACAGCATTAGCCTTCGCCTTTGCTACAGCACCTTTTAGTGCTAATCTACTCTCAGAGCAAGCATATTCGTCTGGAAAATCACTAGAAATAAAAATTTTATCGGAAGTTTCTTCAATTTCATAAAATTCGCCTATATATTCCTTTAAATACTTTTCTACTTCCTCCCAATCTTTTGGTCTTTTACTTTTAAAACGAATATCATTAATTAATACAAATCTTTTTCCATCTAAATCTGTTACTATATTAACATTTCTATCAATAATATATTCCTCCCTTTTTGCACCAATAATATCATAATTCAACTCTATACAGAAAATCCCTACACCACAAACTCATACTCATTGGCAGCAATGGCAATTACATCCCCATTTTTGATTTGCTTTCTTTGATGAAGTGCAATGGGGGCTTGATTTACACAGGTTCCGTTGGTGGAATTTAGGTCTGTAATATAATATTCCTCCCCAATTTGTTCAATGCTTGCGTGAATGCGGCTGACACTAATATCCTCAATTTTTGCGTCTACTCCCTGCTCTAGAGAACCAATGGTATATGGCAAATGACTCAGTACAATAGAATCATTTTTCTTACTATTAAGAGGCTTTAATACAGGATAATCACATTCTCTATCACGACTGGTAAGCACCATCGTTAGATTATTTTCCTCTGGTACTCTTGTTTCCTGATAAAAGGCATTGCTTTTTACCTCTGAAAAGGGCTCAAATTCACATTCCTTTAATCGTTCCCAGGCTTTTTCCGTTTCTCTAATAGATGCTTCCTCTGCCTTAGTTCGCTTCACTCTTGTTTCAATTTCCTGTAGAGTTTGTTGTTTCTTTCTCTTTTTTTGCACCATAACGCAGCCACAAAGCAGGGCAATGAAAATCAATCCACTGCCGTAAAAGGTACTAATTTCATCTCTACTGCAAGCATCTAAGAAATATTTCATTCCATAATAGGACACAACCGCTGCATCTATTACCGCTGCAAAAATCAGACACCAAAATAAAAGGGAGCTTCCCCTTTGTTTCTTCGGCTTTAATGTAGGCTCTTCCTCTTCTTCTACAAGTTCACTAGGCTTTGGTTGGTCAAAAACTAACTGCATTTCCTCTTTGTATTCTAGCTCCCTTTTTATCGGAAAGGAAGGAGTGCACTGCTCCTCCTGCTGCCCAAGATTTTTCTTTAAATCCTGCAATGTAAAATTATCCTGCTTACTTAAACGATACAATCCATAAATAAACACCACCACCTCTTGATTTTGATGATTGATATGATTCATAAAATATTCAATTACCCCTTCGATTTGCTTCATAACATCATTATCATACCCTGGAACAAAGCATAGGGATAGCTTTCGATTGCTAACATCAAGAAAAATAGTCTCAGGAGAAAGATAAAAATGATTTAATTGTAGCAAATAATTTCTTCCCTCCTCTAAAATCTCTATCATATCCAAGAAAAGCTTTCTTAAATCTTCCTTTTTTAGCTCCACTAATTGAAGTAATCTTTGTAACGACTGCTTAGAATTAATCTCATAATACAAATATTCCTGTCCATTTAAGCTTCTAATTTCTAGCGGAATCACTCCCTCAATTTGATTGTTAATCATCATATTCATCTCTAGGGAGCTTGCATTTTCCTCCTTTTGAAAGACCAAATAATTATTCATTCCATCTCGTTTATACTCTTTATTCAAGTAAATAGCACCTCCTAATAAATTCACTACTTCTTTCAATTTGTGTCACACCCTTTTGTCTTATAGTAAGACCTTTTAGTTGATTTCTTAAAAACACTCCTAACAAGGGCATTTTTAAATGACTTTCTACCTTAATAATAATCCTTTGTTTTTCAATGGCTACATCCACCTTAGACACCTCTGAAAACAAACTCTTTTGATTTAATTTCTTCCTCACATGTTGCTTAACGGCTTGTGTTTCCTGCTCATATTTTGTAGTTACCAAATAATACAAATCCCTAGAAAGTAGCTGCTCCATAGAATAATTTCCTGTATCTAGGTTGCCACCATTTTTGAAACAGCTGCTTGCCTTAATTCCACTTTCACCAATAACAGCGTGAATTTTCCCTGCATCTATGGCATAAAACAATAGATAAAACATAGAAAGAAACACCACTAAAATAATTGGCATAATTAAGCTAGCCTCTAAGGTGAGTGCACCCAACTCCTCTTTTAAGTATTTCCTACACCCAGCCCTTAGCTTCCACATCTTGAACATTTCGCCATTCCTCCTACCTCACTTTTTTTCACTCGATATACCGTTCGTTTTAACCTACTGCATAAAATAGAGTTGTGATAGCAATCTCCCTCTTCCGTAATATACACATGATTCGTTTCACTAGTATGCTTGTTTTTGCAGGTGGTACACTCTGGTAAATTTCCTTGCCTTTTGCTTCCTCTTTCATACTGGGAAATGGAAAGCTTAATGTGGGTGCAATTTCTAGAGGTATGATACACACTGCCATTTTCAGTCACATAGACATATTCCTCATCCTCATAATTTTCCTCTTTATACCCGGTATACGCCTTTTGCTTAATCTGCTGTGCAAATTTCATTTGATACGTTCCAATTAAGGGTATTGGCACCTTCACCTTATACTGTAGCTTTAACTCGATTAAATCCTTTTCTAGCATAAACTTAGAGCCTTGATACCCAATTCCACTAAGACCTCCCTCCACACCTGAGCAGATCAAAAGACTTTCATTTACATATTCCCCAAATATTTTTTTCGCTAGGGGGATTCCTACCACTTCCTTTACTACCTTTTCCCCTAATTTATCTTGATTTTTTGCAGAGTTGGATAAGTGCTTTGTTTCTATTTCCTCATAAAGATAGGCATATCTTGCAATTTGTCTTGCTGTTTCTGTCATCCCTCTTGAGATTTCTTCATCTGCAATTACCACCTTAGCAATTCCAAAAAAGCCCACAAACAAATAAATAATCAGCGGTAAAATAAAAGCCGCTTCTAAGGTCATAGAGCCACAATTCGCCTGAAAATCAAAAGGGGCAAATTGTAATGCTCTCCTGAACCACTTCTTTTTCGTTTGGGTTTGCTGTACTTGGAGAGTAATTTTATTTTTTAAATCATTGTATAATGCATTAAACTTTTTTTCTATGTAAGAAATGATTTTGGAGAACATTACAATTTCCCCCTTTCTAATATTTTAATAAGAGCAGGTTCTCATAAACTCAAATTCGTAGTAATCCTTATTAAACCCACCTACCACAGGAAGCAAACGAAATAGTCGTTTTACTCTAACCACACAGGCAGTATCATAAGAAAATACGGAATTTTCTATGGCAAATTTTTCATTGGTTTGCTTCACATTCATATCCATTAAATCTAACATTCGATAATACTTTTTATCCTGATTAGTAGTGGCTAATAAAAATACCCGCAAATAATCCTGATAGCTTAATCCAACCTTATATTTTTTTACAGAAGAATTGCTAGATAAATTACTAAGCCCACTAAGACTTAGGTTCCAATTTTCCATATTTTTTACAACAGGAACTCTGCCACCCTTTAATAATTCTCTTACCTCTACTAAGGATTCTGCGTAGCTCCAAGCACTTAAAATTAAATACTGAACCACCTTTACAATGGCTGGATTCGCTGTTGCTCCTGCTATGGCGGTTGCCAAGCCTAAGGCCTCCGCTCTTTTTGCGCTGTCCGTTAAAATGTAAGCAAAATTCATCCCAAAACGCAATAAAGTAATTTTATTTACCACTGACTTTATATTTGCCATATCGCTATTTTTCCCAGCAATTAGGTATTCCACCTCATACTTAAGCTTGGTAGGCTCTAATTTTTCTTTGGAGGTCGCGTGGGAAAAATGTAGGAGAGCATACTCTACCCCTAGCCCTTCTGTTTGCACCTTATCTGCCATAGATGTAGTGGCACTATCCTTAAGCATTCCTTGCAAATCCTCTATTTCATCGAATTTTGCATCACTATCCTGCTCCTCCACCTCTGTTATGTTATGGGAGGGCAGCTTACTTTTATCAAATTTATCTGTGGAAATTTTACTAACATCCTTCATGACAAAATTTAAGATTCCCCCAGAAATAATGCTTTTTATGCTATCTCTTGGATCCTCTACCTCTTCTGTAGGTGTAGCCTCTCCTTGATCTTCACTTTCCTCTTGATTATTTTCTTGATTTTCAAGCTCTGCCTTACTTTCATCTACCTGAGCAGCTGCATCCTCTCTAGCACCTTCATTTCCTGCTGCCTTACTTACCGTATCCCCTAAAGCCTTTAGTAGCTCCTTAGGCTCTCTATATTTCATGTATTCCCTAATTTCATGACGCAAGCTTTTACAATGATTTTCCATAATTGTAGTATCATTTTCATATCTTGCAAGCTCCACTGAGCAGTCATATAAGCCTAATGCTTTTTTAGTCAGAAATTGACTAGGATTTAGCTGATAATCCATATAATCCTCAATTCTTTTTTCTACCTCCTCCTCTCCTCTTTTATTGTAAGTTCTATCAAAAAATAAAATGTGATACCGCTTACTAAGCTCCGTATTATAATCTGCTAAAATACTTTCCTGAGCGGAAATTAAGCTTCGTTGCACCTTTGTCTTTGCCTCAGCAATTCTAACGCCCTCAATGGCAGTTAGCCCAAGAAGCAAAATACTTAGAAGGAGCAGACTAAAAAAAATGGTAAGCTGGCCTTTTTCTTCTTTTATCATCGTACCTTCTTTTCCTTTCATTTATCCCCACCCTGCCCTAAGGCAAGGCGGGTTAAAATTTTAGTAAATCTTCTTCGCTTCACTTTCGATAGACTTAAAGATTTCTTTGGCTAATTTCTCAATTTTATCCTTAAACATTACTACAAGTCCGATTAATACCACGATAATTAGTATAATCTCTACTGCTCCCATTCCAGATTCATCCTTTAAAAAATTTTTAATCATATTCATTTATTCTATATCCTTTCTTTTTCTTGTATTTTGGTGTTAAACGCTAAAGGAGGATAGTGCTGGAAACATAATCATAATAATAATCATAATTAAAATTAACATCATAGGAAGGAGTAGCTTAGAGCCTGCCTCCTCACCTAACACCTTCGCTCTTTCCTTTCTTCCTGCAAAGGCTACCAGCTCCTCTTGCTCTAGCATATGAGTTAAATCTTTTGCGCCCTTCTTTAAGTTCTGTAAAATTAAGGTAGTAAACTTAAGATAAGGTGCTAGCTTGATTCTGCGCCCAAAATTATAGTAGACCTGTAATTCAGAGCCTCCTGACTGAAACTCGTACATCATAACTAGCATTTCTTCATATAAATACTGTATTTTTCCTGACTGCTCCCGTTTCCTTTTATAATCCATTGCCATTTTTGTAATGGCGCCCTTCATAGTCATTCCTGCACCTAATAATAGGACTAATTTATTTACTAATTCTGGATAATCTCGTAACAGCTGGTCATTTCGCTGCTTCACCTGCTTTTTCAGTGCTTCCTCCTGTTGCATATACAAAAGTCCTGCTATGAATAAGCCACCGAAAAACAATAATAAAACGTTACTTTTTTCTTCCTGCGCTAGTAAAATTCCACATTGTTCTATGGTTTTTGGAATCACTACAACGGGAGAATGAATGGAATCCTGTTCTAGCTTTTTTAGCTTTTCCTTTACTGCTTGGACCATTTTTCCTTCCTTGGATAATTTTCTTGGGAAAATTACCATAGGAATTTCCTCTTCCTCCATCTTGTCACCGTAGCGATATTGCACGATAATACTACTTACCTCCTCTTTGGTAAGAGACTGATTATGTATGGTGCCATCGTCCTCGATTAAATCATAATTCTGACTAAAATACTGAACAGAAATAGCGCTATCTGGAATACTACTTGGGCAGATAAGCTTCGTAGTAATACATTCATAGCTTTCATTTTCTCCTAGCATCGTCTTACTAATATAAGCCTTAGCCTCTTTTAACTTCTCTTGATACTCTTTTTCTGTATAGGTTTGTGGATTGACTGTAATGGATACAGGCCTTGTTTCATCCTTTACTTTTACCTTTAGCTCATACTCATTGGTACTTTCGCCTACTTCCTGACGTTCTAATACAATCTTTTGATTCTTACTTTTTATTTGTTCTATTCCTACAAAGAGGCACACCATTTGTACCACTGCGAATACAATTACTACAATACTTATTTTTTTCAAGCTGTGAAGCAGTGCCATTTCCTTGATTTTTTTCTTATCACCTACATAAAGCATGCCCATAGCTTCCTTGGTTTTTTCGCCAAATGAGCGTTTATATTTTTTAGAGAAAATAGTAAGATAAAATAAAATGGGACCATATAAGCTTCTAAATGGATGCTCCTTTTTATCAGGCTCTACCTCAAGCTTAATTTCCTTTTTCTTTCCAATTATGTATAAAATAAACAAAGCAATGAGACAACCTATATTGATTACAATCATACTTTTCTTCCTTCCTATACTTCAATATCTATAATCTTTCTAGACCAAACACAGGCTAATGCCACACAAACAAGACACACTGTCATAACTAGGATTCCAGCTACGTTTCCATATAATGCCGTTACATATTCTGGGTTTGTGACACGAATATATGCCATAATGAAAAAAGGCATAATACTCATAATTTTCTGCTCAAACTTCTTTGCAGCAATTACCGTTTGAATCTCTCGATTCATTTCAATTTTTTCAGCAATGTTATCCACCGTCTTCTTAATAATTTTAATCAGATTTCCACCGCTTCGCTTAGCAATACACACAACCTGTGCAAAATTGTTGATATCCTCTAGCCCTGTTCGATTGGCAAGGTCAATTAACAGCTCTTCAATTTGCATATTGACTCCAATTTTTCGCACAATCAAATCTAGCTCCTTTTGCATATCACTTTCCTTGCCTTCATTCATTAAGCTCATTTCCTGCTTTGCCGAGGCAAAGGCATTTTCTAAGGAATATCCTGCATTTAAGGCTGCCACCAGGGCTACCATAGTTTCCTTAAAATCGTAATTTAGCTTAGCCATTCTTTTTTCCATACAGGATTTTTTAAATAGCTTACTATATACGAAAATCATAGGCATAAGGAGGAAAAAAAGCAGAATAGAATTATAAAATAAATAACTAATTACACCATTAAATAAAAGAGAACCTATTACTAGCTTAATCCATTCTTCCTTGCTAAACTCATATACGCTATAATCCATTTACTTCTTCACCCTTTCCTCATATTCCTTAAGAAGTCCTGCACTAATCAACTTGTGTGTATGCTTAAGCTCATTTACCTTGATTAGCTTTCCTTGTACCCTGTTGTCTTCCTCTCCTTCTTCCACAAATTCATACAAAGGATTTAACAAAATGGTATCTCCTTCTAATCGGTCCACCTCTACAATTTGTAAAACTCTTCTTGAGCGATCTCTTAGCCTGCCTAGCTGAATAATAATATCAATGGCGGACGCAATCTGTTGCCTAATAGCAAGCAGAGGCATATTAACCCCCATTAACACCATGGTTTCTAATCTTGTGAGCATATCCTTACTAGAGTTGGCATGACCTGTAGAGATAGAACCATCATGTCCTGTATTCATAGCCTGGAGCATTTGAAGCGCTTCCTCACCTCTTACCTCACCTACAATAATTCTGTCGGGACGCATACGAAGTGCTGATTTTATTAGGTCCTTCATGCTAATCTCATTGGCACCTTCTACGTTGGCATTTCTAACTTCAAGGCGTACTAGGTTATCCACACCTTTAATCTTAAGCTCAGCGGAATCCTCAATGGTAATAATTCTTTCATCAGCAGGTACATAATTAGACAAGGCATTTAAAAAGGTTGTTTTACCTGAGCCTGTCCCTCCACTAATAAAAATGTTGTAGCCGCTTAGTACAAATAGCTCTAATACCTTTGCTACCGATTGAGGCAGGGAGCCGATTTCAATTAATCGCTCCATCGTCATAGCTTCCTTTGGAAACTTTCTAATTGTCATGGTGGCACCATCTAATGCCACTGGTGGTAATACAACATTGACACGGGAACCATCCTTTAATCTTGCATCTACAATAGGTGATGCTTCGTTTACAATACGGTTAGAACCAGCCACTACCTGTTGAATTACGTCATCAAGCTTTTCCTTGCTTTCAAATTCCTCTTTTACCCGACGAATTTTTCCAGCCTCTTCTACAAAAATCCGATTATATCCATTAATCATAATTTCTGTGATTTCTTCTCGTTCAATCAGCTCCTGCAATACATCTAATCCTCGAATGGAATGAAATAACTCATTTCGTAATCTACTTTTTTGATGTAAGGGAATATACTGCTCTTTTGCTTCTTCTTGTATTCCTCTATCGATTAATCCATAGATTTCTTCATCTGCCATTTCTCTTGATAAATCAAGCTGTTCTAGTACCCATTCTTTTCGTTTTACCTTAATTTGTTCATAATCCATACGCTTTGATAAACTCCTTCATATTAGGGTGTTCATAGGAGCAATTCGGCACTCTTAAGGGTACTAATTTATCTAGTACCTCCCTTTCTCCCACCCTTTCTAGGGTATCTCGAAAGCGCTGTACCTTTTGTTCTCCTTCCCCATTTTCTAACATTGGCATATACACTACATCTAACAGCTCAAAAAAGCTGTAATCGTTAAAGGAGCCAATTCCCATATCTAGTACAATCTGACCATACATTCCACTTTTTCTTAGCTGTCTAAACACATTTTCCCATTCTAAGGTAGTAATATCTCTTAAATCTAAAGGAGAGCTAGGTGCCTTAATTTGCTCCACACCATTTACCATAGCTGTCACACTGCTTAGCTTAGAAACAATTGCCTCGTCCCTTTTTTTCATTAGATACAAAAATTCATCCCCATTTTCTGCTTGCCAATCTCCACCATATTCCTCTAAGGAAATGTAAAGGCTTTTTTCCTCGCTATATTGACAAAGTCCCAAAGCGAAATTGGTTTTTCCTACTCTCCCTAAAGGAGAATAGACACCACAGATTTTCACAGTTGCCTGAGAATTATTAAAGTAAAATTCCTCTCCCACAAACTGGGTTAAATCCTTTAATAAATTATCTACCCTTTGGTACTTATACACTGAATTTTCCTGTCTTTTTTCCCCTTGGGTAAGATAAATTACATTGTCCTCCTGTAAGGTAAGGTGTTCCTCCTGACTCACTAAATATAGGTCTGCCTTTTTTTCCTGTACAAACTCTAGAAAATGCTCTTTACTAGTAAAGCCCATGGCCATAAAGGGAACTGTACTATCACTATTTATGTATTCCATCAAGCCAAATACATAAGCCTCATCTGAATCAAAAATTGCTAATTTTACATTTTTCAATGGTTTATTCCTTTCTGGATGTAAAAACAAATTGCTGCTAATAAAATAGCTCCTGCAAAATGAATACCCGTTGCTTCCTTTTCTCTTGTCTGAATTGTTTGGATCACTTGTGAGGGAATTCCTCGAATTAAGAATGCTTGCTTGGCTAAGCCAAAGGCAAGGCATATCTGACTGTTTGAAACAGTTTTCTTGATTAGTTTGATGATAGATAACACACCACCAAATAAGAATGATAATATAATAATTGTTATTACTTCTTTATGTAAAAAAGCACTCGTCATTGCCAGTAATTTGATGTCTCCTGCTCCTAGTCCCTTTATTACAAACAAAAGAAACAATCCTAGTACCACTGCTACTACACTGCCTATGCTTAATAATATTCCCTTTATTTGTAGCGTAACTACACTATTTATAATACCTAATATCATGCCTATAAGCACCAATTGGTTTGGAATCTTATCCGTTGTGCAATCATAAACTGTAGCAGCAATGAGTAACATAATTAAAATGATATCACTCATTCCATTACACTTACCTCCCTTCCTATGTAGTTATGTTTTTTGGAATATGTCATTACCAGAATGATCGGTAATCACAAAATGCAGAATGCATTTTCTTGAACAATTTTAGATTATAAAGGAGTAGTTTTTATTTGTCTACCCCTTTTTATAGATTTTATAATTTGTTTAGAAAGTTTATATTTTATTTAGCCTTTAAAAACCAGATTGCATATAAGCATACCACCCCTGGAAGCCCTAATATACTGCTAAATCCAATGGTAATTAAGTTAATTCCCACTCCACTATTTATATTTTGCCCTAGCAAAAATAAATTAATCAAATGTATCATTACAATTCCAAGTAGTCCACGAAGCACCATACTAAGTAAAATATCTGGTTTTTTGATTAAAATAAAACCAAAAACAATGACACATACACTTCCCACAATGAGCGCAATCATTTCATTATGTCCCATTTTCAACTAACTCCTCCACTTTTTTTCGTAATACATTCATATGTCCCCTTTACCAAAAAATATTCTTATCATGTTACTTTTTGGAATAAATAAAAAAAGACAAGACTATACTAATACATAAAATAAAACACTTTTGGAGGATGTAAGCTATGAAACGAAATAAAAAACAAGCAGCACCTAACAATTTTTTGTACCACCAAATTCTTCAGTCAAAAATTGCCTTAGATACTGCTTATGCTAATTTTGAATATGCCACGGAACCTGATTTAATCGATTGCTCTATCTATGAGCTAAAGGCCGCTCAAAGCAGATATCGCTATTTATTAACTCAGGCAAAGCAACGAAACATTCCTTGCTAATCGTTAATTTGTAATAATATAAAGGTTAGAGCCTTCCTTTTCATAAATTGGGTACTTTTTCACTAGGGAATAGTTAGGAAATCTTTGTAAGCATTGGTTCATCATATCATTTTCCTTTGTATACAAAAATAAATAGCTATGTTTCTTTAGTAAAGTACCTATTTTTTTGAAAAAATCAAAATAAAGCTGTCTGATTTCCTCTGCACCTTTTTTCTCTGTCACCACAGGCATATTAGTAATAACCTCATCAAATAGGTATTCATGGGTAAAGTCTCTCATGTCACGATTAATATAATGAATTACCATTCCTGCCTTTTCTGTATTTTCTCTCGCCATTAAAATCGCATCATTAAAAATATCCACACCATAGCTACTATACGCCCTACAAGCATAATTTCGTTCAATTAGCATGGTTCCCGTTCCACAAAACGGGTCTAAAATCTGCGCTCCCTGCTTCATATAAGGCTTAGCAAGCTCTATAATGGTTGCAGCCGTTGAGGAATGAAGAGAGGTTGGCAAATAATGTTTGCGATAGTCGAAGCGATGGTCCTTTAGGGTGTAGCATTTTAAAAAGGGATATAATTTTCCACTTTTGGTCTCCATAAAACGAAGCTCAATTTCATAATCCGATACAGAATTGACTAGCTGATGGTTACTAAGCACCTCTAGCTGCTGCGCCATTTTTTTCACAAAGGAAGCTTTTTCTTCAGGAGATTGTTTTCCCCTTAGCTCAATACGAAAAGGATAGGCTCCCCCTTTTAAATGGCGTTCATTTAAATATTTTACAAGTCCACCCTCTAGCAGCGCCGAAGCCGCCTTCTCAGGATTGTTTTCTACCAGCTTTCCTTTTGTCACATCAAATAATAGCTCATCAAAGGTACGAACCTGCATAATATCTCGAATACTATCTGCCTTTACCAACACACCACTAGAATTTACCTTACAAGGTAAAAATTTAAGCTGCTCCTTAGTAAGGCTAACATGATTTCTGTTAGTAGTGAGGAAAACTACAGAAGGTACATCATACCCTACAAAGCGATGCTTAGAAAGCATATTTACCTTAGAAAGCATCTTGGTAAGCTGTCTGATTTCCTGCACAATATGCTTATTTTCTTCCTGCTTATCCTCTTTCTTAATCTCTTCAAGACGAAGGGCTAGCTGCTCCTTATACGCATCATACCCTAACTGTTCTAAGGTCTTTAGGTAAACGGTTTTATTAAATAGCGTGCCATCCTGTTCATAGCCTGCGAAAATTTCTTCTTGAAAGGAGGCGATAGAAAGGTCACCAATTATGGTAACCATATTTTTTCGAACCTTTGCATCCTCATGAAAAAGGAGTTCCTTAACGAACTCCCTTTCCTCCTCCAAGGCCTTTGATAGCTCTTGTTTTTCCTTGGCTTCACTGCTTTTTATCGTTTCTTTTAATTGGATTAAATCTTGTCTTAGGTGTTCACTTTTTTTCAGCTTATTTAGCATATCTACCATGTGATTCCTCCACTGTCTATTCATCCTCTTGCTTTTTCTTAGTATGCTTCACTACTACCGCCATTAATTCATCTAAATTATATGGCTTTGCTAAATAATCGTCTAACTGTGCCTCTAAAATCTTTTCCTTATCTCCTAGCATGGCTCTTGCAGTAACTGCAATAATTGGAAGTCGCTCCTCTCGGTTCTCTGCCTTTTCAATTTCTCTAATTCGTCTTGTGGCTTCAATTCCGTCCATGACTGGCATTTGAATATCAAATAATGCCACATCGAAGTGCTTTTTCCCAAATAATTCTACTGCTTTTTCTCCATTTTCCGCGATTTCATAGGAGTATCCTGCCATACCAAGAAGCTTACCTACTACCTGCTGGTTAATTGGCTCATCCTCTGCAATTAATACTCTCGTTGCTCTTTGGCCGTTTACACCATATAGTGGCGTTACCTCTGGAATTACTTCTGGCTCTGCCTCTTGAATGACCTCCATAGGAATTTCCACAATAAAGGTACTTCCAATGCCTTCCTTACTTTGTACGGAAATGTTTCCTCCCATAAGCTCAACAATCTGCTTTGTAATTACAAGTCCAAGACCAGTTCCACCGTACTTTCTAGTATTAGAGGAGTCAACCTGACTAAAACGTTTAAATAGCTTTGGCTTATCCTTTTCTGCAATACCAATTCCCGAATCCGCAACTGCAAGTCTTACCCTACAAATAGATTCACTTTCTTCAATTAAAGCCACCTTTACTCTGACACCACCTTGGGTAGTAAACTTCACCGCATTGGATAATAAGCAGTTTAACACCTGCTCTACCCTTTGAGCATCACCATTTAATTGTTTTGGCATTCTTGTTGGAAGCTGACAATCAAGCTTAAGTCCCTTATTTTCTGCTAAGGTCTTATGAAGTGCCACTGTATTTTCAATGGTTTCTCTAAGGTCAAATGGCTCTAAACGAATCTTATATTTTCCAACCTCAAGCTTGGTAAAGTCAAGGATATCGTTAATTAAACGAAGTAGGGTATCCGCACAATTCTTAGCAGTTTCTAGGTTATCTCTATAATCTGCCTGCAAATCATCTGCCTTAAGAGTAAGCTGTAGCATTCCTAGAATACCATTAATTGGAGTACGAATTTCGTGACTCATATTTGCTAAGAACTCACTTTGGGTACGATATGCTGCATTGGCATCCTCCATAGCCTGACTTAATCTAGTCTGAGTTTCCTTTTGCTCTGTAATATCTGTTAAAATCATATTGATACGGTTCATATCGTCTGTATACATCATAGTAGAAAATACCTTATCTGTATTTTCCATAATAATCTCTACATTAAGAAGCTCGCCATTTTTTACTAAGGCATTGCTATAGGCTTCAAACCAGTTATGAATGTTTAGCATAATTTCCTTATCGCCTTGCTTTAGGTTAATTCCTAGAAAATCCTCTGGCTGCAAATCAAAATATTCGCAAAACTTCTGGTTAAATTCCACGATTTTATAATTAATATCACCATATGTATTTTTCATTTCTGCCTGAGCAAAACTAATTGGCAGGTTAGAAAATAGCTTACGATATTTGTTACTGCTATTAATAGCAGTTTCCTGAATGGTATAGCTTCGTTTCATTGCTAAGTGAGTAAGCAATGCCCCAAAAATAATACTTACAATTAAAATTACAACCTCTACAATACTTAAAGTACCTTTTCCACCAAACAAAAATGTTACAACACAAATATATGCAACCTCAATGGTAGAAATAATGTACACATAAAATGGTCTTTCTAGCAAATGAGAAAGGAAAATAGGAATTAACAAAATTCCATATATAATTGTGGTATCGTGATGAAGTCTCACCACATCAATGCATAAATACACAATAAAAAGTAGCTGCATCAAACGAACGGATTTAAACTGCGTACTTTTTCCATGCTTATAAACGGCATAAATAATAGCGCCGATTACAATATGCAATAGAAATGGAAATAAAATGTAAAAGTTCACATAATTTTGTCTATCTATCGTTTCAAAAATCCCACTATTGTATCGGTTTTGTAAAAAGTAAATGACTCCCTCTAGAATTTCCAATATAAAAATAGCACACCATATGGAAGTCATAATAATTCGATTTAATTTACATTCCAATTGTTCCTGCTGTTCCATAGCATTTTCCTCCAAAAACAAAGTATATAACGGAACAAAGTGTCACCCTGCAGCGATACTTTGTTCCCCCTACATACGAGCACTTTCCTATTGATGAACAAAAAGCTATCTTTACGATAGCTTTCCTTGAATTGTTCCATTTTAAGCTTGTAGGTTTCTATCAACAATTCCGCTTACTACAGGGATATTTACACGTTTTCCTTTTGAAGAAGCAATCATGCAATAGAAAAATACGATAATTTCACATACTGTAAGTAAGGTACAAAGTGCTGAGAAAATATTTAGCTTATTTAATACGTTATGTATTTCATAGAATTTAGAAACTGAAAAAATCTTATCTACTGTATAAATATAACCACTACTTAATTTACTAAGTACAATGTTTACTAAAGAAAATCCAATAGATAAAATCGCACCTTGCATGACATTTTGCTTTGCAATGGTTTCTGCGTTGATTGCTAGTAAAAATAGAAGCAATGCCACACAAATCCAAAGTTGATAATATGCAAAGAAATATCCTAAGACACTTAAGAAACCAACTGATACACCTAACTTAATCTGATTCATATTAATCCTCCATATTAAAAATCTTATAATTAGCTATATTTTCTCATATGTTCCACAATTTGTCAAACCAACCAAGGAATTTCTCCAAACTTTATCCAATCAAAAAAGTGCCGCTTTTTAACACGACACTTTCTTGATTTTAATTATTTTCCCACCGCTTTCTTGCTGTATGAAAAGGGTTTCATCCTTTATCATTTTTTTCACTTGGCTTCTAGAAGCTTGTAATAACTGTGCAGCAAGGCGGTCAGCTCTAAGCTTGAGCCCATAGGAATTATGAAGTAGGAAAACCTGCTCTATTTCTTCCTTTTCCTCCTCTAGCATTTCTTCACTCATTTCCTTTATATCATAGGAAATATCCTCCCATAGAAGCTCTGCTTTATTCCTTTTAAATAGCTCTCTATTTAGACCATATTCTAAGGCGGCGTCTGAATTATTTTCTAAAAATAATTGATACTCCTGCTGTTCTAGCTCTGTTGGCTTCACTCTTTCATAAATAGAAAGATTATATGTATGCTTGCATTTTGCACATTGGTAAATTAGCCATACATCCAACTGATTTCCATTGGCATTCACACGAAAATTTCCTGTGCTTTGATACGCCATTTTCTCACCACAGCCCGAACAATTACGAGCAATTTGAAACGCTTCCTTTGGTATGATTTCATATTCAATTTTTTTATAATAGCTCATCTTGCATCTCCTTATGATTTTAATACGGATTTGCAAAGGCTACTACTTTCTTTAAAATTGCAATAGCCTTCGCTATGCAAAATAAACTGGTGTAGTCATACGAACCTCCTCCTTAGTTGTTCTACTTATTTGTTCTACTTACATTCTACTTAACGGAACTCGTAATTGCTACCTCACGTTTTTTTCTAAAAAAAAATGAGCCGATACCTTTTTGTATCTTAACGTACTAAATATCACAACAAATGTGCACTCTTCCTAGAAACAAATCAATCGCATTTATATGATGCACACCTTCCTGCTGATCTCGATATTTGTCCAAGGAAATAATATATCTCGGATATCCGTCTCTTATATTTCTAAATACTCTGTATTCTCTTTCTTTTAATTTTTCAGTAGCATTTCTATCTTCCCCCTGCAAGGTGTATGTGACCTGAATATACGCATAATTTTGATTTTTATCTCGTACAATAAAATCACATTCTAAATTTCCTATTCTTCCAATACTTACCTGAAAATCATGACTTACAAGATATAAGTAGACGATATTTTCTAAGGAAGGTCCAAAGCTTAATCGGTTATCCGTATTCATAGAAAAATAGATAGCCATGTCAGCCAAATAATATTTCTGTTCTCGCTTAATTGCCTTTTTGCTCTTTAAGTCAAATCGATTGCATTCATACACGATTTTTGCCTTCTTTAAATCTTCAATATACCCTCTTACCGTAGATGCCTTTGTTGCAAAGCCTTCCCTTTTCAAGCACTCCAAAAGATTTGAAATAGAAAATGGCGTAGCATAATTATTAAGCAAAAACGACTGTACTCTCTCATATACTGCTACATTCGAGATTCTTTTTCTTGTCTTGACATCCTTTTCAAAGATTTCCCCAATAATGCCTCTAGTATAAACCTGCCTTGTATTCATATCCGGGAATTCCAAGGTTTTAGGAAAACCACCATTTAAAATATACTCATTAAATTCAAGATCCATATCCTCATTTATGTTTATCTTGAAAAATTCTTTCATTTCAAGATACTCCTTAAAATCTAGCGGGAAGGTTTCAAAGGTTAAATATCTTCCTGTTAATTTCGTAGTAATTTCATCACTAAGTAAATAAGAATTGGAACCTGTCAGAAATACAGAATATCCTTCCTCCACATAAGCTTGTACTACACTCTCAAAGCCTTGTACATTCTGAATCTCTGCTTGTGTCAAGTAAAAAACAAAAAAAATATGATTTTTTTTCGGTAGGAAACCAAAGATTTGATTTCCTACCTGCTATTATACCAGATTTTGCTCCGGTATGTCCTGCCAAGTTATATATTCAAGTATTTTTTCTTCATCCTCTTTATCAAGATTCATAAAGTCAAGAATTTTCTCCCCTGGAAAATATGACTCACAGTAATTCGGGATTACACCGGCAGGTACAATTCCGATACGATCAACACCAAGAAACCTGTCTGCCATTGCTCTGCCGTCACGAATTGTAACCGGATAACCAGCCCGATAAATTGACAAATAAAAATGAGCAGCCTCAACCGACCTGTTCCATGCGTTACCTGCTGTATAAAAATAATATCCTTTTTCATCCCTCATCACACAAAGGTCAACATGAGTAGAATTTCCTCCCCGGCATACTTCCCACGGATGTCCTCCGGAACGCATACGATCATTGTACCATGTTTCAAATGCATCCGGACTGTTTTCATCAATGCCACACAAGCCTTCATCTCGCCCATCGGCATGTTTCAAATACTGCTCCTTGGGAGACAATTCGCATCCCTGATAGTGATTTGCTTCATATCCCAATGCACAACAACGAAAGAACAATCCTGATGTCATTGCTTCCACCCTGCCATTTGGCTCAGGCATTCCTTTTACTCCATCCATAAGTCTGATAAATTCATCGTAATCAGATTTTGAAAAGTCTTTCAGATAATTTTCTTTAACCTCCGGGAACGCCCTCCAGTAATCATTTCTGATAATTGTACCAGTCCGGTTTTCCGGTGTTAAATGGTTCTTTACATACTCATTGTATGTGCCTTCCTGCATCTGATTAATGCAACACTTTACTGATGCTATCAGCCATTCCACGAATGGATTGACTGCATCCTCCAATCTGTCATATTGTTCTTCCATCAAAAACGGATTCACCTCAAGCACCATTTTGTTTTTGAGAAATACCGCCATATATCCATCGTTTTCTACCGTCACAAGATGATACCAGTACACATCATCGGGGTATTCCTCTTTCCACCACCTTTCAAACTCCTCATAATTTTCAACATCTCCATATTCTTTTGCTGTCTCATAATCTCCAAAGTCAGCTATTGTTCCTTTGGGTACTTCAAGCCAAAGTTCCCTGCGTTCATTATCACCGCAGGATTTAATTTTTTTCAACTCTGCAAACAGTTCTTTCATAATCTTTATGGTATCTTCATTTACTATGGAAGAATTTCGGTACAGTGTATGTACATAAGTATCTACTGACGGGGCAGCCAGCTGACTGCCCATTTTGCTGATTCTATTTACTGTATTTCCCATCAAAGCATCTCCTTCCTATGCGTCGAACATTTTTGAAATAAAATCCTCCGTATTCCAGACTATTTCTATTTCATCCTCACTATAAATCTTTATTTCACAGATAAGTTTATCAAGTATATTTCTGTCAAATATTTCAAGGTGCTTCAAAATACTAAGCTCCTCTTTCATATCTGAACATTCATTTTGTGCAAGAAGATTCGCCTCACTTCTTTTTTCTTCAAGGCTTTTCTGTAACAGATCTATTTTTTCTTTCAGGATTTTGTTTTTTTCTGCCATAGTTTCTCTTGTCATCTTGCCCTTTGTATATTCATCATATACTGTAAATTTCTGTTTTAGTAATCTGTCAATGGATGTTTCAAGAGCTTTCACTCCACTCTCGATACCTTCCTTTGCACCTTTCCCATTTGCCATATCCAGCTTGTCAAGCGATGCTGCTGCGTTCAGACGCAATGCCTGCAATACATGTTCCTCAACATAATCAATATCAAGTCTGATATGCTTATTACTACAGTAATACTTCTTGCCGTTTTTTGTCATTCCTTTCCCACATATGCCACATCTTACAAGACTTGGTTTCCATCTCCTGCTCCCTTTTTTCTGATATTCCCTTCTTCCCAGCATTTCATGAGCCTTATCAAAAAGTTCCTGTGTAATAATTGGTTCGTGACAATTATCAACAACAATCCAGTCCTTTGCATCATTTAACACGGATTTATGACCAGTGTCAATGTTATATGAGGTTTTATTATTAATTACCTTCCCAAGATACGTTTCATTATAGAGAATGTTCATGACCGATGTTGCCGACCACCTTCTCTGCCCCACATCCCTGCTGTGACTTCTTTTAACTTTGATTCTGTCATAATATTCAAGAATACTGTCATATCCAATTTCATTTAGTTTCGAGGCTATTTCCGTGTATTTTTTACCGTCTGCTGCCATTTCAAATATCAGCTTTACAACGGGAGCTGCAATCGGATCAGGCTCAAGCACATACTTATCTTCCTTTGATTTCTGATATCCGAATGGCGCATAGAAAGCATAGTATTTTCCCTGCTTTGCAAGAACAAGTTTTGCAGAACGCACCTTTTTTGATGCGTCCCTGCAATACATGGCATTGACTATGTTCTTAAGTGCCACACTCAGTCCACCGGTTGCTCCACTACTCTCTTTGCTGTCATAACGCTCGTTCACTGCAATATACCGGACACCCAGCATTGGAAAAGTAATTTCCATATAGTTTCCGACTTCAAGATAATCTCGTCCAAGTCTGCTAAAATCTTTGGTAATAATGGTTCCTATAGAACCGGCTGTTACGAGCTTCATCATCCTTTGAAACTCTGGTCTGTTGAAATTTGCTCCCGAAAATCCATCATCCACAAATTCCATTATGGAACAGTCTCTCAA
>JAFPBJ010000163.1 GCA_017390525.1 Lachnospiraceae bacterium
ATGCGCTCAATCAGCTAGTAACAGAACAGACACCAGATGGGGAAACTAGTTATACCTATGACGACAATGGAAACCTAGTAAAACAAAGTGGTGAAACAAGCATAGATTATAGCTATGACAAAGAAAACCACTTATTACGAGAAACCATCCAAAAAGGAAACAATGTTACAGTAGAAGCTTACACTTACGATTATGCGGGAAATAGAACTAGCAAAACCATCAATGAATCAAACACTACTTATTATGTAAGTGACACCAGCGCTACTCTAACTATGGTAGTAGCCGAAACCAATGAAGCAGGAGAAGAAACCGCTTCCTACACAAGAGGAGAAGAACTGCTTTCCATGGAAAAAGGTGGACAGATATGTTACTATTTATATGATGGGCATGGGAGTGTGCGAGCACTTACCAATGAAGCAGGCGAAGTAACCGACCAATATAGCTATGATGCCTACGGTAACCTATTAGAAAAAGAAGGCAGTACAGAAAATGAATTCCTTTATACAGGAGAACAATACAACGCAAACACAGGCTTATACTACCTAAGAGCAAGATACATGATTTGGGAAGAGTTCAACCATGGAAAGCATATTATGATGAATATGGTAGACTTATTGCTAGAACAGATTATAATGCAGGAAATAAAACGCAAGGAATTCCAGATATTCATTATCATTTATATGAATGGGGATCAGGAAAAAATCCATTGCAAATAGGTGGACATATAGAAGGAGAATATATATCATGAAATTAGTTCAGGATATATATGAAAAATTTAGATGGGTTATTGCGTGCTCATATTGTTGTTAGAGATTTGAGGGATAGGGGATTAGAAAATATAAATTATTATGTTAAGGAGGACGAGGAAGATATGTTTTCTTTTTATTGTTCTTCTATAGAAATGGTTGAAAGTACAGGAATGTAATTAGAATAGTTTAATGAAGCCAGTAAAAATGCTGGCTTCATTTTAGGATTTAAATTATAGGGGGGACGGTTCTTATGTATCGAGAAGTGTCTCCCCTGTATCACAAAATATATAATTTAATGGTGCGTTGAATTATTCTGATGGAAATACAAGTAATACGATTAAGGTGTCTGTTAGAGATACTCTTACTTATGACTAGTTTTGGAGATTCTTGCTTTTTATGACATTCTCTTCTGCCTTAAATATATTTTTGAATACCTTAGGTACAATGCTTACAGAGAGTCAGCCAAGATAAAAATAGAATCTTTAATTATTTTACATAAAAATATAAAAGGAAAATGATACAGAGGGACGCTCTTTGATACACAAGAACCGTCCCTGGCTAGTTAGCACTTTCTCCTTTCCTCTTGACAATCCTCTTTTTTTAGGTAAAATATTGTTAGGAAACTAACAAATTAAAAGAGGCAGGATAGTATGAAAAATAAGTCTGATGACCTTATTGTTTCACAAAGTAAAAATAGTTTACTTAGCTATTTGTTTTGCTCAGAAATGGGGATTTTATGGAAAAATATATAGGAAAAGACATCATAGTGCTATCCAACCGGATAAAAAGAAGAATGCGTGTAGCGGCGGAGGCTCTTGGGATTACAGATACCCAAGGCAGAGTGCTTCAGTATATTTGGGAGGAGAGTGAAAAAAGGGAGGTGTTTCAAAAAGATATTGAGGATGAATTTGATATCAGACGTTCTAGTGTAACTCAGATTATTCAGCTGCTAGAGCGAGACGGGCTGATTGTTAGAGAAAGTGTGCAAAGAGATGCTAGATTAAAGAAGCTTGTACTGACAGAAAAAGCTATTGAGATTCAAAAAGTAATGAATGGAAAAGTACGTGAACTAGAAGCTGAGATGCAAAAAGACATTTCTCCAGAAGAAAAGGAACTATTTTTAAAAATATTATGTAAAATTAGAAAAAATGTAATGTAAGGAGTGAAAACAGATGCTAAAAACATTAGGGGCACAGATTAAAGAATTTAAAAGGTCTTCTATTTTGACGCCAGTGTTTATGCTGTTAGAGGTTGTGATGGAAACAATCATACCATTAATGATGGCATCTATTATAGATAATGGCATTCAGGTGGAGGGCGGAAATATTCGTCACATCTGCGTAATGGGTGCACTCATGACTGTGGCTGCGGCAATTGGTTTGTTCGCAGGCATTATGGGTGGAAAATACGGAGCCAATGCTTCAGCGGGACTAGCGAAAAATCTTAGAAAAGCAATGTATGAAAATATTCAGAGCTTTTCCTTTTCTAACATTGATAAATACAGTACGGCAGGCCTCATTACAAGATTAACAACGGATGTGACAAACGTACAAAACGCATATCAGATGATTCTTAGAATGTGTACTAGAGCACCAGCAAGCTTAATCTGTGCTATGGTCATGGCTTTTTTTATTAATGCAAAATTAGCAACGATTTATTTAATAGCAGTCATTCTTTTAGGATCTGTATTGGCACTAATTATTCGTGGTGCCACCAAGTATTTTACAGTAGGTTTTAAGAAGTATGACAGCTTAAATGGCAGTGTTCAGGAAAATGTATCGGCAATTCGTGTAGTGAAGGCATATGTAAGAGAAGAGTATGAAACAGAAAAATTTACTAAGGAAAGTACAAGCGTGGCTTCAATTTTTACGAAAGCTGAGTCTGTACTGGCATTTAATGCACCAGCCATGCAGTTTGCTGTATATGCATGTATTTTGGGAATCAGTTGGATTGGAGCAAAAATGATTGTGGGCAGTCAGCTTACCACAGGAGAGTTGATGAGCTTACTGACCTATTGTATGAATATTCTTATGAGCTTAATGATGCTTTCTATGGTATTTGTAATGGTCAGCATGAGTGTTGCCAGTGGAAAACGTATTGCAGAAGTAATTAATGAAACTAGCGATTTACAAAATCCTGAACATCCTGTTTATGAGGTAGAAAACGGAAGCATTGAATTCAAAAATGTAAGTTTTAGTTACCAGAATAAAGGCGGAGAAGCTGTACTAAAAAATATTAATCTATCCATCAATCCAGGAGAAACCATTGGTATTATTGGTGGAACAGGAAGTGCGAAGACTAGCCTTATCAATCTGATTAGCAGACTTTATGATGTACAAAATGGTACTGTGCTAGTTGGTGGAAGAGATGTAAGAGAATATGATATGGAAGCTCTTAGGAATCAGGTATCCGTGGTATTACAGAAGAACACATTATTTAGTGGTACAATTCTAGAAAATCTTCGTTGGGGTAATAAGGAAGCTAC
>JAFPBJ010000164.1 GCA_017390525.1 Lachnospiraceae bacterium
AACGATATTTTAGCAGCGAAAGGAATTCCAACCTGCAAGAAATGTGGAGGAAAAATAAAGCCTGACGTGGTACTTTACGAGGAGGGGCTTGACCAAGAGATTCTTTCTAACTCCATTGAGGCAATTAGCAAAGCAGAAACCTTAATTATTGGTGGCACCTCACTGGTTGTGTATCCAGCGGCAGGCTTAATCAATTACTTTCAAGGAAAGCATTTAATTTTAATCAACCTAATGGCTACCAAGGCAGACCAAAAGGCTGATTTAGTAATTAATGACGACATTGCAAAAGTGATGAAGGAAGCACTTAGTCTATTGTAAAGGTAATGTCTTCATTTGGTTGTAACGTATAAGATAAATCATTATATACAAAGGTAATTTCAGTTACTTTGATTTTAACGGAATTTTTTGTAAATCCAAATTTGGTAGTACCTGCAAAAACAGAGCGACTTGGAAGTACCTTTGTATCATAAGAAGTATATTTAATTAACACATTTTTTGAAGCAGCAGAGGTTACATTTACCCCGTCTACAGAAAGAGAAATACAAGATAAAATCTTTTCGCAAATATCATCTGTAGCAGCTACCTTTAAGGTGGAAGCATTTTTATGATAAGAAGCGACTGGAATAGAAGATTTTACAGTAAACTCTTTTGTCACCTTTACATTTCCTAAGGATACTGTAATGGTATAAGTACCATTTTGTAAATTAAGTACCTTAGCATCAATCACATCACCGTCTTTTTGACCATCACTATTGATAATCCCTTCTTTTACATAATAATTTCCCTTATCATCAGTAACAGTATAAGTACCACTGTAAATGACATTACGTTTTACCTTATTGCTATCTACTTCGTATAGCGTCATAGTGGTACCAGTTGTTACCACGCTATTAGGATCTAGAGTAGTAGAAGATAAATCAATCTCATATCCATCAGCAGTTCCAGGTTCTGCCACTACAACTGTAAGTAAAGTGCTTTTTCCAGCGTAGCTTACTTCTAGCACTGCGCTTCCTTTTGCTTTTGCTTTTAAAGGAAGTGAGAAGGTACTTTCCACAGTGTTCTTTGATAAAATCTTAATTGGTGTTTTTGTAATGGCTTGTCCTGTAGTAGCAAGGGTTACAATATTTTCATCCCCTCTTAGTACCTTTACACTAGGCTGTAAGTAAGGGGCAATTAAAGTGTATTCACTGTTATATTGGTCACGCAAGGTATAAGTAATAGAGCGTGTTTCCATAATTGCCTTGGCACAAGAAAGAGTAAGGGAAGCATCCCCTGTTAGGGTAGTAGCTTGACGAGCTTCTCCTACTGTAACAGAAATTGTACCTGTAAAATCGCCTACTGTTACCTTAATATAGGCAGTTCCTTTTTTGCGAGGAGAAAGTACTCCAGTTTCCTTATCTACTTCAAGAATAGAAGGATCTAAGGAAGTATAAGTTACATTACAAGAATCAGTTGTAGATTCTACTAAATTTCCTTTGACATTTTTAAATTGCACCACTAGCTTTGCATTGGTGTCTCCAAGAGGAAGGCTTTGGGAAGTGTGCTCCCAAGAAACAGACTTTCCTGAAGGTACAATGCTAAATTGGTTGATGCTTGTAATAGCAGGAGTCTCAGCGGATACCTTTGCTGTATTGCTTGTTAAATTCTTATAGGTTAGAGTTACATAGGTTGCGTCTCCTTCTGAATTAAGGGTAAGTTTTCCATTTGAATCTAAGGAATAAAGGGAAAGTACAAACTTCATTTCTTTAGAGTTATATGGATGTAGCTCTGTAATGTCAATGTTGTTTTCATCATAAATAGTGTAGGAAATTGGGGTTGCTACACCAGGAGTAATCACTTGATTTGGTATAAAAATGGAAGCAGGCTCACCGATTTTTGCAGTGAAATTCGTTGCGATTCCATTAAGGGTTGCAGTATATTCTGTATCATTTGTAAAGCTTGTTGTAGTGTTTACAGTAATGGTTTTCTTATCCTCTGATTCACTAATGCTGTCAATGGTAAGAGGAGTAGTAGTCTTATGATTAATAATGCTAATGGCTTCCTTTGATAGATCCTTTACACTATCGTTTGTTTCGATTTTAATTTGATTTGTTTTAGTAAGGGTAATTCCCTTTACTTGGAAAGGTACTTCTACATGAAGCACACTACTTTTTGCAGTATATTTTCCAGCATTATAATTTTTTTCATCAATGGCTGCTAATACCTGGATGTCAAAAGAGCCTGAGGATTGGGTGCTTACTACACCAGTTTTTGTAACAGTGGCACCTGCAGTGTTGGTGTCTGGGTTAATGTAAAAAAATACTTTGTCCGTGTATTTTCCACCAGAAGCAGTTGTGATTCTTACGTTGTAATCATATACGTTATCTCCAATAGCAAGAGATTTTCCGTTGGTTCCGTTACGCCAGTAAATACGTTTAATGGATTCTTTTACGTTAATGGTACCTTTTAGGGTGCGAGTTTTTTTGCTAGGTAAAGTAATCTTTACAGTAATGGTGGCAGTGCCTGCTGATACAGGAGTAATCACACCAGTTTTTGCGTTTACCTTTGCAATTTTTGTGTTGGAGCTAGTCCAACGATAGGTAGATTTTTTCACAGGATTTACGACCTTAAAGGAGCAGGTTCCTGTTCCTACATAAATAGTTTTTTGCTTTGCATTTAAAGTTGGTACGGCAGCCTTTGCATCTAAGGTAAATCCAGAAAACATGGAAAATACCATACAAAAAGCCACTAGCAAAGCTAGTACACGTTTTTGTTTCATAGTCCTTCACCACTTAAGAGAATATGTAATGAAAAATTCTCTTTCCTTTCTTTTTTATACTTTCTTAATTATATCTTTTTCCTATTTAAAATGCAATCATAACAAAGGGAAAATAGTTGTATAAAACAAACATTATAAAGCAAATGCGAATATTCCATTACATAAGCAGGGCAAGAAAATCGGCAGGTTCGTATACAGGAATATTAGCCTTTTCATAATCCTTGATATTGCGAGTTACAATACAATCCATCTTAGAACGAAGTGCAGTTTCTACCATAACAGCGTCTTCAAAATCAGTCATGGGAGAAGATAAAGCAGAGAATACATCAGTTGCAGTGTTATCAAGCATACCTACAATGGTAAGTAAAGCGTTGATTTTGTGTCGTGCTTCTTCGTTACTGTGTGTTAGTCGATGGGTTAGGTAGTAAATGTCTGTAGAGGACTTTGCTGTAATATATCCAAAAAAAAGTTCACTTGCAGCAGAGCGAAAAATTTGGAGTGCATCCGCTGCAAAGGGTTCACGTTTTTGTAGAAAATCCATAACAACGCAGGTGTCTATTAATGCTTTCATATGTTTGATAACCTTTCTTCCTTTGCTTCGTCTAAAGTCATAGTATTAGGGATACTGCCAAAAAGTGTATCTACAGTATCCATTTTATCTTGGTATGGAGAGGTGAGACGAGCAATTATTTTGCCATTTTTGGTAATAAAAATATCCTCCGTTGCTGCAAGTAAGAGATACTTGCCAAGATGTAGTTTAAGTTCAGTTGCGGTAATTGACATATTAATCCTCCATTCAATAATATATTATCTTGATTTTATAATACACAAATCGAACGAAAAATACAATGAAAATCGTTCGATTTGTGCATGGTTTCAATCAGAAGAAAAAGCGAAATATTATGGTGGATTTTCCTATTTCAATCAGGCCTATTTTGTGTTAAAATGTCGAAGAATATTTTTTGAAAAGACAGGAGGATTTTTATGAGTACTGCAAATATATGTATTATATTAGCAATTGTGGCATATTTAGTAGTCGTATTATTGATTGGTTTTTTGTTTAGTAAAAATAATACGAATACAGAGGATTTTTACTTAGGCGGTCGTAAAATGGGACCGATTGTAACTGCTATGAGTGCAGAGGCTAGTGATATGTCAAGCTGGCTATTAATGGGGCTTCCAGGGGTAGCATATTTAAGTGGTGTGTGCGATGCAGCTTGGACGGCTATTGGACTTGCTATTGGAACCTGGCTTAATTGGCTTTTGGTGTCTAGAAGGTTACGCCGATATTCTCATAATGTGAAAGCCATTACAGTACCAGACTTTCTTGCAAAACGTTTCCATGACGAAAGAAAAATCATTAGTGCACTTGCTGCGGTTATTATTATTGTATTTTTTATTCCTTATACAGCCTCAGGCTTTGCGGCGTGTGGAAAATTGTTTCATTCCCTATTTGGAGTGGATTACATGTTGGCAATGATAGTGTCTGCCTTAGTAATTGTGTCATATACCATTATGGGTGGCTTTAGTGCAGTTTGTATTACTGATTTGGTACAAAGTATTGTAATGTCAGCAGCGTTAGTGATTGTTGTATTTTTTGGTGTTCATGTAGCAGGAGGTTGGGATGCTGTTGCTCAGAATGCACAGTCCCTAGCAGGATATCTTTCTTTAAACGAAACCTTTGATGCAGTTACCAATACTGCACAGCCTTATGGAATCGTAAAAATTATTTCGACCATGGCATGGGGACTTGGGTACTTTGGAATCCCACACATTCTAGTTCGTTTTATGGCAATTGAGGATGAAAAGAAATTAGTAATTTCTCGTCGTATTGCTACTATTTGGGTAGTAATTGCTATGAGTGTTGGAATTTTAGTTGGTGTAGTTGGACTTGCAATGAGTCGTGCAGGAGCCATTGAACAGTTAGAGGATAGTGAAACCATTATTATGGCAATTACAGGCTTGCTTAGTAAATATGGTATAATTGCAGCCTTGGTGGCAGGAATTATTTTAGCAGGTATTTTAGCTTCTACTATGTCAACCTCAGATAGTCAGCTATTAACTGCGGCGTCAGGTGCATCAAAGGATATTTTACAAGACTTTTTCCATATTAAAATGTCTGAAAAAACCGGACTAATGGTTGCAAGAGGAACCATTATTGGAATTGCAATTATTAGTATGTTTTTGGCAAGAGACCCAGAGGCAAGTGTATTTAAAATTGTTTCTTTTGCTTGGGCAGGTTTTGGTGGAGCCTTTGGAGCAGTGATTCTATGTTCTCTATTTTGGAAACGTACCAACCTTTTTGGTGCATTATCAGGGATGATCGCTGGTGGAACAGCAGTATTTTTGTGGAAATTCTTAGTGCGTCCAATGGGTGGCGTGTTTGATATTTACGAGCTATTGCCAGCATTTTTGGTATCACTTATAGTAACGATTTTATTTAGTCTTATCACCAAAGCACCAAGTCAGGAGATATTAGGAGAGTTTAAAGCAGCTAGCCAAGAAAAGTAAGTGTTTCGAAAGTAAAATGCAAGTAAAATTGTATCAAATATTTTTGCATATCCCTTTATTTTGTGATATGATGAAGGTTGTAAATAAAAGAAAAATAGGAGGATTTTTCCATGTGGAATCGAATTCAAATTAAGGAGAATGCCAAGTATACAGTAAAGCAATATTACTGGATGAGTATATTAGCAATGCTCATTGTATATGGTATTTCTTATGTGGCAAGTTCGGTTATAGTGGGCGTGTATTA
>JAFPBJ010000165.1 GCA_017390525.1 Lachnospiraceae bacterium
AAGGGAGAGGAAATTCCTTTAAATGCAAGAATCATTGGAATTGCAGATGCTTTTGATGCTATGACAGCAAATCGTGTATATCGAAAACAGTTAGATTTTGATTTTGTATTAGAGGAGCTAAGAAAAGGAAAAGGAACTCAATTTGATCCAAAGCTTGTGGACATTATGCTAGAGCTCATTGACAGTGGAACTATCGATGTGGAAAAATTATATGAAAAAAGCTGTCAAAGAAGTGATGAGTAAATATAGCTAGAAAGGAAGACGTCTATGGATAAAGCCATGAAAAAAACATATCTGATTACTTTGCTCAGTGCATTCGCTTTGATTATGATAGCAACAGGTATTAAGCTATTCTTTGTTCACGAGAAAGAAGAAAAAAAGATTAAGGTAGGCTTTGTATATGTGGGAGATGCTAGTGATGCTTATACCTGCAATTTTATGAGGACACATAATGCCATTGAAAATCAGTTTAAGGACCAGGTTGAAATCAATGCAAAATATAATGTGGCAGAAGGAAAAGAAAGAATAGCCATAAAGGAATTAATTAGTGAAGGGTGTGATATTATTTTCACCACCAGCTATGGCTATGGAGAAACTGCCAAGGAGCTAGCAAAGGAATATCCTGATGTGGAGTTTTGTCAGGCAACCTGCGCCAATGCAAATGAGAAGCCGAAGCTTGATAATTATCATACCTTTATGGGAAGTATCTATGAAGGAAGATATGTGTCAGGTGTAATAGCAGGAATGAAATTAAAGGAATTAATAGAAAATGGAGTAATTACAAAGGAACAGGCAAAAATAGGTTATGTAGCTGCCTACCCTTACGCAGAGGTAATTTCTGGCTATACAGCATTTTTCTTAGGAATTCGTTCCGAAGTCAAGGATGCTACCATGACGGTAATGTATACCAATAGCTGGAGTGATTATGCTGCTGAGAAAAGATGTGCAGAGCGTTTAATTAAGGAGGGCTGTGTTGTTATTTCTCAACATTCTGATACCTACGGACCTGCGGTGGCTTGTGAAGAGACAGAGGCAGGAAAAGTAATCTACCATGTAGGATATAATCAAAGTATGGCAGATGTTGCGCCTACCACCTATTTAGTGGGTTCAAAAATTAACTGGGAGCCTTATATTGTATCGGCAGTACAAGCAGTATTAGAGGACAAAAAAATTGAAAATACAGTGAAAGGAAATGTAAATGGAAACGATATCGGTGCTGGCTTTGACGAAGGCTGGGTACAAATGCTAGAATTAAATGAATTAATTGCAGCGAAGGGAAGTAAAGAAAAAATGGAAGCTGTAATAAAAGAGCTAAAAAAGGGGAAAATAGAAGTATTCAAGGGAGATTATCTAGGTGTAAATCCGCAGGATGAGACAGATACCTATGATTTAAAGAAGGGCTATCAAGAAAACAAAAATTGCTCTGCACCTACCTTTTATTATATCCTTAAGGATGTAATCACAGTAGAGGAGTAAATTCAAACAAGCAAAGCTTGCAATATGCAGGAGGTATAAAATGACAATTTTAAATCAAGAAAAATTAAAAGAAGACTTAAAAGAGTTTCATGAAATGACGGCGAAGTTTTATAAAAAAGAAATTACAGTGCCAC
>JAFPBJ010000166.1 GCA_017390525.1 Lachnospiraceae bacterium
ATGAAGAAGACTTGCTATCATTTTTTACCACAAATGGTTAAAGAATATAAAAAGGAATCGAGGATGAAAGGCATAAATGGAGAGATATAGCATTAAAATGAGAGCTTCTAATGAAGTGGGAGGAAGAAGAAATCATATTTCAGGAGCAGAAAAAATTGTTTCAGAAGATCAATTAGAGGAATATTGTTCCCATTTAATTAAAAGAGCTTTGAAGCATAGTAAAGGAAAACCTGATTTTATTAATCTTAAAATAGAGGCAATACAAGAGGATGAAACAGGAGTTAGAGGAGCTAAAGGAAGTTCATTTGTATCGAACAATGAATGTGATTGATGGGTCGCAAAATTCTCATGTAAATTTTTTATGATTAAGGCCGTGAATAATTTCGGCTTATTATTGTATTTGCTCGAAAAATGCTTTTGTTTATGTGTGAAATGTGTTACAATAAGGTTGGATTATATGTATATATTTGTGAAAAGTAACGAAAAGGCAAGGAGGCTGATGCTATGGAACGATGTAAGCTACAGGTTGGTTGCTTGCTAATTGTATTATATATTGCATTTATATATTACAAGGAAAAGGATAATTGCCAATGCAAAAAGAAAAAGAGTGTATTTGATGCACTACTTTTATGTGGTGTGGCAAATATTATTTTGGATGGACTTACTGCATATACTGTCAATCACCTTGAATCGGTGAATAAGGTACTTAATTTAATTCTTCATATGTGCTTTTTGATTAGTATAGATGCTGTAATCTTTATATCCTTTATATATTTTCTAAATGTGACAGAAGGCTTTACTAAGAAAAAAAGCAAGATTTTTATCTTATGGCTTCCTTTTATTTTAAATGTGTTGTTTGTGATTATAAACATTCCTATGCTTAGATATGACCATGGAGCAACCAGTAATTATTCTATGGGACTTCCAGCATATTCCTGCTATATTATAGGTGTCATTTATTTAGTTATGACCATTGCAATTTTCTTCAAGCGTATTAATTATATGGAAAGAAATAAAAGAGTCAGTGTTTTTACATACTTCCTTTTTGGTTGCTTTTTTCTATTCTTTCAAATGCTTATACCGGAATCCTTAGTGTCTTCCTTAGCAACCACTATCACTATACTAGGGGCTTATATGAATTTAGAGAATCCAGCCATACAGGAATTAAGTCATTATCATAATGAAATGGTAATTGGGTTTGCTACTTTAGTAGAAAATAAGGATGATAGTACAGGGGGACATATTAAAAGAACTAGCCTCTATGTAAAATTGTTAGCAGAGGAGTTAAGAAACAGAGGCTATTATAGCGATATGCTATCAAAGGATTATATGATGAATTTATCCTTGTCGGCACCAATGCATGATATTGGAAAAATTGCTATTCCAGATGCTATTTTACAAAAGCCAGGGAAGCTAACCAATGAAGAGTTTGACATTATGAAACAGCATACTGTAAAAGGTGGAGCCATTATTTTAGATACCTTTGGTCAGCTTGGTAATCAGCAATATGGGGAAATGGCATTTGAAATGGCAAGGTATCACCATGAAAAATGGAATGGAAAAGGGTATCCGGAGGGGAAAAAGGAAACAGAGATTCCTCTTTGTGCCAGAATTATGGCAATTGCAGATGTATTTGATGCAGTATCTCAAAAACGTTGTTATAGAGAAGCAATGCCTCTAGAGCAATGCTTTGATATTATAAAAAAGGGAAGTGGACAAGATTTTGATCCACTTTTAGTAGAGATTTTTATGGATATTAGAGACAAGGTAGAAGCCATTTACCACGAAATATATGAAGAGGCTTGAAAGGAGGCGGGGGTAAGTTGGATGTGATTACAAAACAGCTGTTTGCTTTACAGGATGAAGGGTACAAGCAGTTTCACAGAAAACTAATTCCAGAGATTGAAAGTAATCGAATCATTGGAGTAAGAACGCCAGAGCTTAGAAAGCTAGCGAAGGCCATTGCAAAGCAGTCATATGCATATGATTTTTTAAAGGAGCTTCCCCATACCTATTATGAAGAAAATAATTTGCATGGAGCACTGATTCCGTTGTTATTTCCTGATATTCATCAGTGTATTGAGGAAATAGAGAAGCTGCTTCCTTATGTAGATAATTGGGCAACCTGTGATATGCTACCACCAAAGCTTTTTAAAAAGCATTTAGATATTGTATATGACAAAATCAAAATGTGGCTTCACAGTGATCATACCTATGAGGTGAGATTTGGGATTGTAGTGTTAATGGGGAATTACTTAGATCAAGGTTTTCAAAAGGAAATGTTATCCCTAGTGGCAGGTATTCAATCTGAGGAATATTATATTAAAATGGCAATTGCCTGGTATTTTAGCGTTGCTTTGGTAAAGCAATATGAAGCCACAATTTCTTATTTTACGACGCCAGTACTAGATACCTGGACACATAATAAAGCGCTTCAAAAGGCAATAGAAAGCAAACGAATTAGTAAGGAAACAAAAGATTATTTAAGAAATCTAAAGGTAAGAAACTAAAAATACAAGACTAAAAAGAAAAGCGAGAATGGAGGATTCTTATGGATTTTAATACGATTTCAGACGTACAAAGAAGTAATGCAGCATGTAAATTTTGTTTTACACTTCTAAATGTAGTATTAGTATTATGTTACATTGTAGAGGTGGTAAAAGGGTCAAGAACGATTTTGTATTTTGCCGTATTTGCTACCTTAGGCATTGTGCCAGTTATTATTGCAAACTTAGTTTATCGCAAGGATAAGGAAAGTAAATCACTTAGATATGTAGTTGCCATAGGCTTTGGTATATTTTATTTATTTACTATTTTTACAACCGTATCTCCTGTAGCATATGTATATGGCTTTATGGTAGCCATTGTATTTCTTGCATATAATGATTTGAAATTTATAGCTAGCTATGCAATTTTTATTTTAATTGGAAAT
>JAFPBJ010000167.1 GCA_017390525.1 Lachnospiraceae bacterium
CTGCACAGTAGAAATCCTAAACGGAGCCAACAAAAACGTAGAAAAAAGCTACGCAGCTCCAAAAAAAGCCGGAACCTACGGAATAGACCTATCAGTTAACAAAGGAAGCTACATCATCAAAGTAGTAAAGAAAACCAACAATGTAGGAACCTACCACATCAAGGCACAATATAAATAAAAAAAATCCCATCAACTAGTGAAATTACCTAGCTGATGGGACTTTTTTATTGTTCGTGTTCTTCTTATTATTTAATTTTCAGAAAACCGAACTTGTGTTTCTTTTCTTGCTATGATACTATATATTTAGTGGTTAATTAATCACTGGCAATTGTGTACATGCCAAGCTTACACAAGGCAGGGGTGGTTGACCTTCATTCTACATAGAATGGAGGTGTTGCTTATGAAGAATAAATTCGATTTTAAAGACTTAATGTCTTTCGGAATGTTCATCTTAGCACTACTGACATTCATTTATTTGATTTGTCATTAACATAACAAAAACCTTCCCTGTACTTTGACCGGTCAAGGAAGGTTTTTCTACTTTTCTATTAGGTCAACCACTCTGTGGCGATTGCCTTTTATGATTATATTATAACAAATAATTCAAAAATTACAATCACAAAATTAGTATAAACAGTAAAACCAACTTATATTTTTTCCACAGCTCTATGTTGCCAGCCTTCTCAATCGCCTTTATATAAGATTTTAAATCCAGTAATATTCCCTTTATTCCCATAAAATTTTATTTCTCGTACCACTATTAGTGTATTCTATTATTTTTTCCTGGGAAAGATTTAATTTATCCGTACTTTATCCGTACTTTTTTCTGTTTTATCCGTATCTTGATTCACTTTTTCTTCAGAACGATAAAAACATACAACGAATCCTGATTTTAATTTTTTAGCAACATACACTCCATGTTCTCAAGCTACAAGAGTATTTCTCTCATAGCTAGGGCATTTTTCCTATATATGAACGACATCTAACTCAGGATATATCGATAAAATTTCCGAAACTGCTAAACGTCTATGACAATTATTTGGTGTTTCTTCACTACAAAGAAGACAAGCATTTTCCCAAAAGCTTTCTCCCTTTTCTTCAATGTATGCTAAGATATTACGCTCAATCATTAGATTTTCATATTCTTTTTCGTAAGTGAACCAATCAATGTCACCTTTTTTGTATCCATTTAAAATATCTTTTGTAGGGGCAAATATTTCTTCATGAAAATAATCTATATTTCCAATGGTTTTTAAAAAGTATTTTAAGTCCGGTCCTTTTGTAAACCCTGCTAATTGAGAGGAATTATTTAAGCGCACATCTATCACTCGTTTTATGTTATTTTCTTGTAGCAATTTAAAAAAGGTTTCTGCACTTTTTTTCGTAAATCCAATGGTATATATAATAGCCATTATACGACCTTCCTCTCTGTGATGTAATAGCCGATTTCTTTATTTCTAAGGCGATAAGCTTCTTTTAAATAATCTATTTCCTCATTCATATCAAACAAACTTAATTGAAATCGATTAGGGAAGTATTTATCCATTAGTTCCTTGTTTAACTCTTTATGAGTTTGAATAGAAGAATCTTCCAAAATGTGTTCTACTGTACAACCAGCCTTATAAAATCCATTTGCAACCATGATGGCTCTATGACAATCGCAAGGCTTTTTTTCCAAACACATAAGTGCTATTTTGTGGGTTTCCATTCCTTTCATCACATTTTCAAGTCCCATTTGAAAGTTTGCACTAGCAATTACTTTTTCAAAATCCAAATATCCTTCTGGTGTGTACAAATCTAGATTTTCTTGTCTTGCGCCGAAGCATTTTCCCATATGTGCATAACTAATATTGTATGTTGACAATATTTTTTGAATATTTTCTTTGTTATAATCAGCAGCAAATTTAGAATATGGTGTACTTCGTACATCAATTACATAGTCGATATCGTGGTCTTTTAATAGGTTTATAAAATGTTCAATTGGGTGTTGAGAATGGCCAACCGTATATAACGTATGCATCACACTCACTCCTTTACAAAAATTTTCGATACAAATTTATAATAATGTCCATTAAAATCGTCTTCAGGGATACTTACTACAATATATGCTGTGCGAGCAATTTCTCCAAGTGGAGAATGAAAAAAATCACAATCAGTCATGGAAATATCTGTATATTCATGACCTTTATATTCAAAATCTACTTTTTTTCTTACATTTCCTTGGTTATTTGTAGTTTCTACCAATTTAATATTGTTTACTTCATATAATTTTATAGAACAACCAAATTGCTTCGCAGTAATTTTATTGATATATTGAAAAGTATTTCCAAAAATGTAAGAATCATTGCTTATAAATTCTACTATTTCATTTAGATTTCCTTTTCTTATGTAGGTCATAGGCTGCTTTGTGTCAATTAACAGATTTTCTTTTTGAATTGCAAGTGGACGTTCCTCAATCACTTTTACATCCACTACGTCTAGTGTCTGACATGGCTTTTTGTTGCTATAAAGAATCATGTCTTGACTAAGGGCAAACATAATATTTTCGTTATCACTCACTAACCTTACCAAACGTTTATGTTCTAAATCAATCCCAGCAACACAGAAATTATGCCTTTTAGCCGACATGGTCAAAATTAAAATTTGCATATAATCTCCCCCTTTTTTCCTTATCATACAAAATTTTTTCTAATTGAATTGTAACATAAAAAAAATATGAAAGCTATAAAACTTTGAAAAATAAGAATCAAAATCTTTAGAACATTTCTAGGCTATACTTTCCACGCTATTGTATTTAAAATTACTTTCATATATCTCATTTCTACTTCTAAGAAACACAATCTCATAGAATATATTCATATTCCCTTCCACCCCTTCCCTTTTATATATCTGCTAGTAAAATATATAAATATAAAAGGAAATCACCACAGAGTGGTTGACCTAATAGAAAAGTAGAAAACCTTCCTTGACTGGTTAAAGTACAGGGAAGGTTTTTTATCTATAAGATAAATGGCAGGTATATCTTACTTTATTTTACTTTTGTTGCCTTTGTTTTTGTGTTGGCAATTTTGTTGCTTGCGTATACACTTACAGTGGCATTTTTCTTTTGTTTTGGCACTTTTACTGAGAATTGGCCATTATTGTTGGAATAGCCTGTGTAGGTTTTTCCTGCTGCTCTTACTACTACCTTTGTGTTAGGTGAAGTTAAACCAGTTACTTTAGTGTCTCCTGCTTTTACTTGATATACTGTAACTGCGGATGGAGCGCTAGTTGTGTATGCTAGCTTGTATACACCTGTATTTTGTACATTTTTCTTAATGCGTAAACAGTATTCTCCTCTATCTAAGCTAAATACTAGCTCTTTCATTCCAGCTCCGTTTAGAGTACCCTCTTTTAAAACAGTTTGTGATAGGGCGTTGTAAATTTCGTAATCTACTTTTCCTGCAAAGCCTTTGTATACTGTAATGGCTACTTTTCCTTGAGTTTCAAGCTTAAAGCTATAGTAGTCTGAGTCATCTTGGATGGATAAAAAGGCATTTAGGAATTTGTTACCTTTCACCAAAGCTTGAGGAGTTTTGTAGCTATTGTTGGTTGCTGCATCGTTGGCTACCTTGTTGTATTGGTAGTTCATGATGTATACACCAGTAGAAATTTTGTTCACAGCGTTTAGTTTTAGGTAGTAGGTTCCTGCTTCTAAATCTGCTGAAAAGTTAAAGTTAGTTGCTTTGCTAGTAGTTCCTTTTGTGCTGTTTACACCAGATTTTACTGAGGTTACCATATCCTCTGCAAAGATTGCGTATTCAATGTTTCCACCAAAGTATTTTTGGAAGGTAAAGCTTGCGCGACCTGCTTGTGGAA
>JAFPBJ010000168.1 GCA_017390525.1 Lachnospiraceae bacterium
ACCGTCAGTACTTAATGAGTGCGAAGCACGAATTTAGTACTGCTACGAGGAGCAACTAAGCGAGAGCGGCCCCGGAATGGAACCATCACCGTGAAGAAAGCGTCTGGGTAAGAATCGTGCCAATGATTACTTGACAGAAACTATGTAAAAAGAGTGGTTGATTTCTCAACCACTCTAGTGTATAATTTACTCAAAGGTAATCGGATGTGACTCCGATTTGCCCTCAGTGAAAATTATGTTTTAAAAGATTAGCACCCATCACTTTGGCGGTAGGGGTGCTATTTCTTTTTTGTACTACTTTTTAAGCAAATAACAGATAATTGCCTGCTGTACCTCTAACAAATATTTCTTAAATTCATAGCCTACAAAATAGTCACTATTTATTACATCCTCAGAAACTTCTTCTCCCCTATAAAATGGAGGACATGGATTTAATATGGCTCCTGCATTTGCCTTTTTCATATGTTGCAAAGTGATTTGGTATCCCTTAAAATCTTCCTTGGCTTTACTTGGAATTGAATCAGTACATATAATGTCTTTTCCTACTACCGCTTCTTCTAAATCATGATATGATTTAATAGTTTCTAATTCATACCCTTCTGGACAGCATTGTTCTAGTTCAAACCCCATAAGCTCTGATGCAGCTTTCCAAGAGTTTCCGATATTTCCTTTTCCGCCCACAAACAAGAATTTCTTTTTCGTAAAATTCTGAAAAAGCTTGGATATGGAATACATATCTGTAAGAATTTCACACGGATGATTCTGGGAAGTCATTGCATTTATAATAGGAATATTAGAATATTTCGCCATCCTCTCCACCAAGGTCAAATCGCTGTGTCGAACAACAACGGCATCAACCCAATTTGCCAAATATCCAATTACATCCTCGATTTTTTCTTTTTTATCAAGGGCAGTCGGCGGAAAAAGAATTGTGTTTCCTCCCAACATGTGAATTCCCTTTTCAAAAGTTACTCTTGTACGAATACTGGTTTCTGGAAGAAATAGAACGATTGTCTTTCCTTGCAAAACTTTATTCCTATGAACATCTGCAACGATTTCATCTGCTAAACTAAATATCTCGTATACCTCTTCTTTTGAAAAATCCTTTATATAAATCAAATTTTTACTCATCCTGTAGCCTCCTTCTACATACTAATAAAAGTTTACAAACCAACTTCTTCATTTCTGATTCCTGTATTCCTACTCCCTCACCTCTATAATTCTATCCTATACACATCTGCCTGCTCCCCTTCAAAATCAAAGCTTCTCTCATACACACCACCATTTCGTACAATCGTTTTAACAGATGGCAAATTATCTTTTTCTACTGAAAGATGCAGCTCTTTCATATCTGCTTTCCTTGCAACATCTAATATCTGCCTTAGCATTTCTGTGGCATATCCTTTTCTTCTTTGTGAAGGACGCACACTGTATCCACAATTCCCAAAATCTTTTAGAAACTCATTTAATGTATGCCTTAAATCAATGATCCCTACTATTTCATCCTCATTATTTACTGCAAAAAAGGTGTCTGTTACGACCCAGTTAGGATTTACGGTTTCTGCATTTTCGTTATCTTTTACGGTTTTTATCCATTCTTCATACGACTCCGTTTTATCAAAAAGCTCGCTGCCATTAATAATCTGCTCTCCATGCTCAAAATGTTCTTGTCTATATGCTAATGCCTTTGTCTTGTATTTTAATGTTGGTCTAATTAATCGTATCATAAAATCCTCCTTCCACATAGAAAAAATCGCACTAAAGGTCTATATCCCTAGTGCGATAACTCTAATACAAGATGCAATATATAAAAATAGCAACCTATATTCTCCTTAAATTTTTTTCATACTAACACTCAACTTCACCGTTGTCAACTACTTTTTGCAAGGACTTCCGAATTGCTATCTTCTTCATATTGTTAGAAGCTTTCTCTGAAAATCTGTTCAATCTCATCTGCATCAAGCACCTTATAACCACCAGGCATAACTATCGTACCCTTCACAAGATCTGAAATCATATCCTTAGTTGCTCCCAGTTCAGTAATGTTCAATACAAGCCCCAGTTCCTTCATCCAATTTTCCATTGCTATAGGACCTTCAGACGCAACCTGTTCATCAGTCTTACCTGTCGCATCAACATCCCATACATTCTTTGCAAAACGCACAAACTTCGCAAGTCCGTAAGGCATAATGTGTTCATAATATGGCAATGAAACTGCAGCCAGTGTCATACCATGTGTTGCATCGGTACATGCTCCCACAGACTGACCAAGCATATGTACCATCCAATCTGTTGACTTTGCCTTTGCGACCAATGTGTTAAGTGCCCAGGTTGCAGACCACATGATATTGCTCCTTGCCTCATAATCCTGTGGATTCTTATTAGCGATACGGCTTGAATGAATGACAGACTTCATTAGTCCTTCGCTAATATAATCGCTGGTATTATCATCCTCTCCAGAGAAGTACTGCTCACAGATATGATTAAAAATATCATATATACCTTACACATTGATTATATTCCTTATTATTCAATTATGTCTAATACCTATATCAAATCATTTTCTATGCCTTAAAGGCATTGATTTCTTCTACAAAACTTCTACCAAATACTTTTTCGTTTCTACATGCATCATATAGAACCTACTCTATTCACTGATATCATTTAGAAATTTATTCGTGATACAATATCGTTCCATGCATCCTCGTCTATCTCCTCATCACGGAACAATTTTTTCTTATCATCATCGGTAATTTTTCGAATAACTTTACAAGGATTACCTGCTGCAACGCACCAATCAGGAATATCCTTTGTTACAACACTACCAGCACCTATCACTACATTACTTCCAATGTGTACTCCAGGACAAACTACAGTATTTCCACCAAGCCATACATTATCACCTATTATTACTTCTTTCCCATATTCGTAACCAACATTCCTGCTTACCGGATGGATTGGGTGCCCTGCAGTATAGATTGCTACATTAGGTGCACACAGGCAGTTATCACCTATTTTGATTTTTGCAACATCTAAAAAGGTACAATTATAGTTTGCAAAAAAGTTTTTTCCTACTTCTATGTGCTTTCCATAGTCACAGTAAAATGGAGGATTAATGAATGCACCATCGGATTTTCCTAAAAGTTCTGTTACAATTTTGCCAATCCCGTCAAAATCAGAACGGTCTATGAAATTTAGTTTCTGCAATATCTTTCTGCATACCAATTGTTCCTCAAAAACATTCTTATCTGAAATATATGCTAGTCCAGCATCTCTACGCTCTATATTTGTCATTGTATTCTCTCCAATCTTTTTTATTTATCATTCATCGCCACATTCTAGAACAATCACTTCACAGCTATTCAGTTTCATATCTTTCTTCACACTAAACCTCATTTTTTCTTCCAAATCAATAATTTCCAAGGCTCTTCGTTTTAATATATACACCATTATTTCCAAGGTCTTTCCTTATCTAGCCAACCATTTTGCTTCCAATAATCTTTTTCCACTTTGCTGGCTCCCCAGTTATTCAACTGCATCATTCGCATCATATGAAACATAAATCTTGTTTTCGTTCCAACATGTACTTTTTCCTTTTGAAGCTTTCTTGCTAATTTTGTAATATCTTCCTTTATTTTTTTCTTTTTCTTATCAGAAATCTGCTCCCAGCCCATTGCCTGAACAGCTATGCCATACTCCTTAATATAGGGAACTCCCCAATAAAATAGTGTATTGGTAATATCCTTAATCGCTGATTTTGTCCCAGTTCCTGCTGCTGTTGATATGACTACCGCCTTTTTGGAAAACATACACTTTCTTGGTTTATGAGACATCCAATATGTAAAGGTAAGGTCCATAAACGCTTTCATCGATGCCGAAGCACGCATGCAATATGTTGGAGTAGTAAAAATTAATAGGTCGGCAGCTTCAATAGCTTGCATAATACGGTTTTTCTCATTATAAAATGGACATTTTTCTTCATTTTCAATACATTGATAGCATCCCATACAGAAGTGTTCCAAATCCTTTGGCAAGAAAAATTCCTGTATGTCACTGTCACCAAATTGCTCTGCTAGCAGCTTACCAATATGATATGTACTCCCCTTATGATTTTGACCATGTATTAGTGTAATTTTCATTTTAGCCTCCTATCTTTTTTACTGTATTTGCTGTTCGAATTGTAATCATATCGCTTATATTTGAGCTAGCAGTCTTTGACCACCAATTTGTCTTTCGATAATCCTTGCGACTAAATGACCAGAAAATAAAATTTTCGTAATGATGTACTTTCTCATATTCCGCTTTGGGAGCATCAAGCTCAGCATAAACCTCTTCATAGGATAAGGGTGGCATAATAAAAATAAGGTTATCATATATTTCTTTATTCTCCTCTCCCCACCAATCAGGTGCGTGTTTTAGTACTTCCTGTAATTTTTCTTGCAAAACAATATAAACAGGTATCTCTAAATCAAAGCTGTCCTTTATCATAGATTTTATTTGCTTTGAAAGAAGATTCTGATCATCAATAGCACTTGAAAAAACAACATTTCCACTATTCAGATATGTAGAAACTTCTGCAAAACCAAGCGCTATAAAGCCCTTTTTTAATTCAGCCATGGCAATTTTATTTTTTCCACTTATATTGATTCCTCTTAACAAGGCAATATATTTTTTCATATCACTTTCACCTCCACAAATTCACATTTCTTTCATTTATTCAATTGTTTATCCACAAATCAAATCCGATTAGCTTAAATTATATGCTTGAACTATCGATTCCATTTTGCACCTCTAAAACTTAATTTTACTAGCAAGTGTACTCTCTTTCCCCAATCGCATTCTCTTTCAATCTTCTTTACCGCTTTCGAAACTTTAAAAAATTTTATGTTTCGAAAGTGGCAGATTTTTCTATTAAATGAATTGTATTTTTCTCATATTCATTAAAACAAGAAGCTTTGTTGCTCCATTACTTCAATCTGGGATGACACCATAACTTCTTCCTCAGCTCCTCTTGTATGCTCTCCTCTAAGATACTGCATTCCACCTCTAAGACTTGCCGAAACTAAATTCAATACATAAATGTTATCAAATCTACTGTATATTGAATCACCTCCAAGACCAGACAGACAAATTAACTGTGTATTCGTCTTTTTCGCCATATCCATAAGAGGTTTTAAGAGATGTGCAGCATTTGTTTGAGCAAATGGATTATCCATGATCAATACTTTTCCTTCATTTCGGTCAGCAAAAATATCTGTTTCATCTCTTCTCATAAAGTGAAGTAAGCTAGATAAAATAACAAATGCAGATAAGAATCCTTCACCACCAGAATTTCTTGCCACTTCTGCCCATGTAATCGGATATTCTCTTTGTTCTTCAATTTTATAAAGCTTAATCTGAATATTTCCCACACCCACAATGGTATCATATAGATTTTTTGTTGTAATTCTGCTACTTAGATAATCCGCTGCATTTTCGTTCTGCTCATATATCTCTATACCATTTCGTGTCAGCTCATCCATAAAATCTTCAAAACGTTGGTGATACAAGCCCTCATTTTCATCCCAGTCTGGTATTTGCAAACGCAACATCTTAATTGGTCTTTCACGAATTGTAATGGTAGAATTGTTATCGATCTTTCCCATATTACTATGAACTTCCTTCACATAATCCTCTAAAAGACTTTCAATTTTATCCTTTTCCTTTTCTACCATAGAAATATCTACAGCAAGCTTTGCCATTTGGCTATCATATGACCGAATCGTTGTATCCAGCTGAGCTAGCACCTGATTTGCCTGCTCTGTTACTGCTAGCATTGCTTCTAATGGCTTTTTATAATAATCCTCTTGATATACTTCTTCTCTAAGTAACATATTAAGCTGTGCTTCTAGCTTATCTTTTTTTTGCTTTTGTTTTTCTGTTTCATGACGATAATCTCTTCGTAGCATTCCTGCAAACTCTCGAAGACTTTTTGCATCCATCTGTGCAAAATCTTCTTCCCACACCACTGCTTCTTCTACAGCAAAATCCTGATACTCTGAAAACGCAGCCAAATTCTCATTAATACTTGAGAGATGACTTTCCACTCGCTTACATTTCTTTTCTATCTCTGTCATATCATATTTTAGCTTATTCATCTCGGTCTCAAAATCAGTAGTATGAATCTCTGTCTTTGGAAGTGGCTTCTCATACCCACACTGCTCTAACATTCCTATTTTTTTATCTTGAATGCGGCTTGCTATCACATCTATCTTTTTATCTTCCATATGCCATAAACGCTCTTTATTCTTCCACTTTTTCTTTTTATCCTCTAAAAGAATTTCCTGATGTAGCTGTTCTTTTTCATTGTATAGAATCTCTTTCCATTCCCGTTCTAATACTTGATACTTTTCCTTTAATTTCTTTAAATGGGCTTTTTCTTTTACCAAACTATTTCCCGTTTTTTCTTGCATGTGTTCAAGTTCTTGCAATACAGAAGACATTTTCGTTGTAATTGCTTCATATCTTGCTTCTAGCTCTTCTGGCAACAAATTCGTAACAAAACCCTCTTCGCTTTCATAACCCTCATATTTTATCAGCTTCTCATTTAAGCAAGCTACTTCATCAGTAAGCTTCTGTTTCTCATGCTCTAATGACTTTAATGTTTCTGCATATTGCTGTTTCGTACTAAATGCCTGTTCTTTTTCTTGTTCATAGCGTGCCTGTTCCTTGCGACTATCTTCTACCGTTTTTCGCTCATTTTGATAAACAATATAGCCTTCACAAAATCGCTCAAAATCTGATTTTCTTCTCTTACACCACTCAATATCCTGTTTCTCTTGTTCTACAGTCGAATGTAAACTCTCCACTTTATTTTCTAATTCTAATACTTCTTCCTTTAATTGCAAAAGAGCCTTTTCAATATTTTCAATATCTTTATTGAATTCTTCCTGTTCCTTTCTATTTTGCTCTAGTTTCTCCTTTGTTACTGTCTGCTTTTTCAAAACACTTAATCTTTCCACATATTCCTGATGTTCTACAGTTTTGAGGGCAATTTGTTCTTTTTTCTTGTTGATTTCCATTTCTTTTTGGGTAATAAGTAAGCGTAATTCTTCCTCATCTAGAAGCTTTTCATTAAACCATAAATAAAAACTGATTCCTGAAAAATTTAAAACACTACTTTCCTCTTCCATCAACACTTCTTCTAGTGCTTCTCTTGGAATAATCGGAATTGGAAAAGAGGTATAAATTTCCTTTCCATGCATTTCTAATTTTTTGATTTCTGCCCGTGGCAAAATTAATGCATAAGGGAGAAAGGGCTGCTTACGCACAAGTTTTTTATTCTCCTCCAAACTATATCCGTTCTTATCTAGCCAATTCATTCCATATACAGGATGTAAAGAAAGCTGATCAAGCAAATCCTTAAACTCTTGTGGTAGCTCTAGCACTTCACCAGATGTAAGCTTTTTACACTCCCGGCTTAGTATATTTTTTTCCTGTTCAAGTAAGCTCCTAGTCCTATTTATTTCCTCTATTTTTCGTTCTGCTTCCTTAATAAGCTTATCCTGTTGCCAAAGCAAGGAGTCCTCTACTCCAAGATATCTCATAATATTATGTCGTTCCTTTACCTGCTCCTCAAATTCCTTTTCCTTCTCTTTGAGAACACGAAGATGAAAGTCTGCCTCCTGCTTTTCATTTTTTCTATCTTCTTTGCTTCGCTCACAGGATTTCTTTTTTTCCTCTAGCTCCACTCGCTGCCTTAAATGAGAACTACAGCTTCTTACAAGCTCCATTAATTGCTTCTCATATTGTTCTTTTTTAATTTCAAGCATTCCAGGTTCGTAATCTCCTAAAATATTTCTTGCTAATGTTTCCTGATAAGCCTGATTAAATTCATCTTCTTTTTGCTTAAACCCTTCTATTCTTGTATTGCAGGATGCAATTTTTACCAGTAATTCCTTAAGATGTTGCTCACATTCTTCCTCTTTTTTCTCCTGAAGCTGCCACTGCTTTTGCACTTCTTGGTAATTTTCATCCTTTTCTTTCATTACCTCTTTCATGTCTTCTAAACACTTTTCAAAATGTTGTCTTAAGTGCCCACCGATTCGTCTACGCTCTGGCTCTAATTCCTTCTCATTTTTTCTTGAAACATCAATCTTCTGCGTTAAAATTTCATATTCCTTCGTCTCTGAATCGATAATTTCCTGTTGTTTTGCACACTCATAAAGATGGACCATTTTTTCTATCTGTTGGATTTCACTTTCTAATCCCTCCATTTCCTCTTGTACTCCATCGCGATTGCTGATATGAGCATTCCATTCATCTATTAAAGCATGAATTTCCATAGATAATTTTTCATACAAAAGACGCGACATCTTCTCATCACAATCCTTACTTTCTATTTCTAATTCAAGCTTTTCTCTTCTTGTATCCTCTTCTAAATGTTCAAGCTCCTGTCTAAAGCATGCAATCTGATTTTCTAAAGCCTTCACTCCTTGCTGTGTTTCTTGGTAAAACTTAGCTTTTTCTTCCACCTCAAGCATATCTTCTTTAAATTTAAGAATCGTATCCCTACGTTCAATTTTAGATTTGTTATCCTTATACATCCGAATATATTTATCAATAATACTCTGAAATTCCTTTATTCTATTCTGATCCTGATTCAACTTTTCCTGAATAGATTCAAGAAACCATTTTTCAATTAATTCTTTTTCATTTTTACAATCTGAAAACAATTCCGATAAACCTGATTCCTTTAAATTCACCTTGCGTATAATGGTTTCCCATTCTTTAAAATAAATCTTGTACTCCGCAAGCTTATCAAAATACTGTCTTGACTGAGCATAGTTATTCATATCGTAATAAAAAAATTTTTTTGAATGATCTTTTTTATACATTTCAAACAGTTGTTTAGTTGCATTAAAATTTTTTAAAATCACTTCATTTTTTGATTTTTCAACTACAGGAATATGATAAATATCATGCTCACAACGAGAAGGATATTCACTAATAAAATGAATGATTTCCAAAGGCTCAGAGGACTGTTCTTCCGATGCTTGATTTTTCCTTACCATCATACCAGTAAGACAATATCCCGCTCCTTGATCTAACACCCATTCCACCATAATAAATGTAGGTTTTGAGGTTGTAAAATAACTTTCAAAGGGTCTGTCCTTTGTTTTGCGATACTGTTTATGTACAAAAGGTGCCATAAGCATCTGTACCAAAACGGACTTTCCTCCTCCATTTCGAAGAGAAAGTAATGTACTCTCACCACCCATTTGGAAAATTTCATCACTAATACGCATAGAATTATTATTGTAATTCAAATTGATTATACGAACTGCATTTATTTTACTCATTCTCCTAACACCTTTCTCACTCTTTGATAATTATTTTGATTCAATAGATTCCAATCCATAAGATTATCAAGCTTCTTGGTTGTTTTTATCATCTCATCCTCTTCTACATAATCAATCAAACCTTGTTCTTCTAAAAATGTAAAAATAGTATGTAAAAAACCTTCTTTTGTTGTCCTTTGCCTGGTTCCTTTATCATCTGAACGTAATGCTTCATAAGCCTCTAGCATATTCCGAAAGGCAATTCCCTTCTGTTCTTCTTCCTCTTGTGTTGTATTTTCCACTCCCTCTTTTAGTCTCTCAGAAATACAATTTTGAAGGTCCCCAACTCGTATATACTCCCTTGATTTGCTACTACTACCTTGTCCATCATAAAATTCTACTAGAAGCGTTAAAATCACAAACTGTGACAAATAAAAATCTTTATCTGTTGCTGTTGATTTACATAGTCTTTTCTTTAGTTCGGCTTTTGAAAATCCTAAGAATACATTCTCCTCCTTTGGAATTAAATAAATCACATCCCCATATCGCTCTACCGTACTACTTGCCTCTTCTGCTTGTGATTTCACTAAATTCTGAACCTGCTCTTCTTCCGTATATGCCCGATACAATCTTTGCTCCTCTTGTTCTCTTAATTCGTGATTTTCAAGCAGATAATAAAAAATCTGCTGACTAAGACGTATTTCTTCCATTTCATAAGCCATTGTAATAACCCTACCTTTCTACTTATTTTTCAACCATAATTTCCACATTAGAACAGCGTATGGTTTTACATACTCCATTCTCATCAAGGACGTTTTTAAATTCTATTCCTATTTTATCTGGTGTTCTTGAAACATATATTTTTGAAATTACTTGCTTTTTCTCATCACTTTCTATTATGCTCAAAATCATGTCATACAACTGAAATTCTAATGATTCTTCCACAATATACTCACTTTTTTCTTTTCTTAGTGCTAATACATTAATTTCCTTACTCTTTATTAGTTCAACCATAATTTCCTTAAAAATATCAATACTTGGTATGAGTACCGATTGCAGGTTCTCTTCTGTTTCAACCTGTTTTCTTATCTGTTGTAACGTAACCGTTCCTTTTTCCAAAGCAATATCAAGAATCAAATTTAAACTCTTTTCATACTTTGCAAGCTTTTCTTTCTGCTTTCTGATGATTTCCTCTTGCCACTTTTCCTCATCAAAATCAAGGACTTCTTCTTCCTCATCCACTTCCTTCTTACGAATCGGTCGTTGTAATTCTAAGGATTTATTCAAGTTATATATTTTATCTGGTGATTGATAAAATAGCGGTCTAAAAAATACATCTAAGTGTTCCAAACAAGAACTATCTAGAAGTATCTTGTCATATAATTTTGTTCTTAATGAAAAACGCTGTATCAATGACATCTGTGCTAAAAGCTCTAACTCTTTTTCATACAAAATTTTTAAATCAAAATGGGAATTTAAAATCTTTTGGTGTTCATCAATTCCTTTGTTTAAATATCCTTCAATCGTCTTTAGATTATTCAACTTTTCCTCATCTTCTTCAGATAATTTTTTCACACTAATATTCTGTTCTTCTAATTCACTTGCACGTTTCTTCACTGTTTCACGATAGTTTTGAAATTTCTGTTTTGTTGCATCAATAGTTTCCATATTCTCTTCTAATAAAACCTCATAATCTGCCACTGAATAATTAAGTGCATTTCTTCGAACACGAAGCATAGCCTCTTGAATCTTTTGCAATTGAATGCGTAGTAGGTTGAACACATTTTTAATTTCATCCACTGCCTTGTCATAGCTTTGTTTTTCAAGATGCATTTTAAATATCATCTCATGAATCGTAAGCTTCATATTATTCTCAATCTCTAAGGTAGATAAAAGCAAATTATAGCCATCATCCGTTAGATAATAGGAGGTACGCTTCACATCAGAATCCACATAAACAACGCGATTGGCAATATAGCTGATATTCATAATTTTATAGGCTCGCTTTTCAAAATCATATCCATCAAAGTACATCGCCTTTCCTTCGTTAGAAAGAATCACGTTAATAATAAAATCCCCAAGGTTTTTGCATTCTTCATATGACATATTTTTATAAAAATATGTAGTGTTCAAATTGTCCAAAAATGTACCTATATCATCAATTGTGCAATGTTCTTCTTTTAAAGACTGCTCCATAATGTATAGCATCAATGCAAAAATAACATTTATCTGTTCATCCATTTTTAAAAAACCGTAATTTTTCCAAATTTGTTTTTGTGTGCTATTTTGTATGAGAAGACTATACATTCCTACATGCTTCATTCGCTTTGGAAATTGTTTCAAAAACTCATATTGCATTTGATTCCTTCCTTTCTAAAAATCTTCTATAGATAGAATTTCCTGTGGAATATATTTTCCATTTTGAAGTATCTTTTGCATTTTTTCAGCTTTTTCTTTTGGAAAAGACTGTAAAAATTGGGTGCTAATATTTTTGTTTTGACCTGCTTTCATAGGTGGAAGTTGTTCTTCTCCTATTCCTTCTGCTTCTTCTAACATTTTTAAATATCCCTCTGTGAAAACCTCTATTTTGCACTCCTCATGAAATAATAATGCCAGGCTTTCATAAATATAAATCCCTTCATAATCTAAGTCCCCAAGATAGTACATCACATTTTCCTTCTCTCTCATATATGGTTCTGCACATAATGCAAAATCATGAAAGGAGCGAAGGATCCCTTTCCCTGCTCCATATATTAAAGTGCCAATGGTTTTTCCTAAAATTTGATTATCTCCCGATAGTAATCGTTTTCGCATACTATAAAAGGTATCCTTATTTTCTACAATCAGCATATTTTGTGGAGTTTCTCTTGTATGTACATAATAAGAAAGAGGCTCCGTCGTTTCATATAAATTCAACTCTTCTACAGAAATTCCACATCTTTTTAATATTTTCTTTCCTTGTTCTTCCTTTAGAAATTTCTCACGATGCCATATTTCAAAGCTTCGTTCATTCATAGCTTTCGGAATTTCTAATTCACTACGATTCGTTTTTAAATATTGATTCAGAAGCAATACCCACTTTCTATCCTCTTGATATTGCTTGATATGATTGAGATAATAATGGGTAGAAATCATTGGTACAAATAGATAGGATAATTCCTCTATATATTTTGAATTATCTTCCTTATTTTCAATTATCCAATATTCATTATATAGTGCAGGTTTCTTACCATTTTTCCCTGATGCTTTCACTGGCTTTATTTCTTCATTTTGAATCAATGACAATACCTTTTGATATAATTCCTTATAGTTTTGTAGTTTATATTGCATCTGAATCTCATTTAAACAAATATGTTTCATATTTTTTCTCCAAACTCATTTTGTATATTCCACTTAATCTTATTTACAGTAATATAATCTTTTTAAACCAGCACTAATCCAAAACATATCTACTATAATTCTTGTGAATATGCCCTGTACACTGCATACTTGGTCGATCCTTCCAGCATATACTTTTGTATCTTACCTTGTTGTAATAAAAGTTGATGCTAAACTGATCTGCACAAAGGAACGCTACACCGCGATTATTAATAATATGACCATCCACATCACAGGTTTTCGTATAAACTTCATTGCCGAAGTAATTGGTGTGCATAAAATTATTATAGCCACCAGAAGCGTACTCTCCTTTATCTAACACATTGTTAGCAAGGACTGAGTGGCGCATAGCAAGCCATCCATCCTCAAAATCTCCTAGCCTTGCATCTGCAGGCTTTTCCCCATTTGCAGGAACATAATTGTTATGAATATATAAACCATCTGTCTCACCCACTACAGAAAATAGTCCTGTTGCACTGTGATACAAATTAGTATTTTTAATCTCACAATCTTTTGCAGCTCCACAGTCATACATGGTCATCCATGGTGTGCTCTTAGTACTTCCCACTGGCACCTTTGGAAGCTCACCTTGTTGGAAGGAAATTTTATAATATGCTGCCTTTGCAGGAATACTATAATAATCTCCTGTGCCTCTCCATTTATCCACCTTAATCAGCTTTTTACTGCTGTTGTACCAATAAATGTCGTAAAGCTGTGCAGAAGCGTTATTCCAATACCAATATCTTCCATAATGATTCGCCTGTGAACCTGCAGCCATAAAATATCCATCTTTCTTAATATTTGCTGGAACCTTAATTAGCTTTTTAGTACTAATCCAGTTTGAACTTTTTACTAGTTTACCTTTACTATCAAGATGTCCCTTAACCATGTCATGGTATGTAATCACTCCGTCTTTGCTATTCACATTGGAAGATGTACCATCTGCAGTAATAAAATATCCCGCAGCATAATTTGCATTGGTAATCTGTACAGAACAGTTATAGGCCTTACGACCAAATTCTGCAAAGCGATACTCCTCAATATATTTATCCTCATTTACAGTCCCGTTTGACTTGTATTCCTCGTAGCGCTCCCCATAATAGGTATCGATGATTAGGTGAGAATTCTCACAACGATTCTTGTAATCATTTCCTGGTACTCCAAATTCGAAAATATGGAATTCACATTTCGTTGCATCAGAAGCACTCACTCCATTTGGAAGATTGGTTGGAAACATCATGTGAAGTTCAGAGCCCTTCGGAAATTCAATCGTCATATTGCTGGGCACATAATAATGTAAGCCTGTATTGTAGGCACTTGCGTAAAATTTCATTTTAGGAAATACAACATAGTTATACCCTTTTTTCTTTGCATAGGTAATGGCAGCAAAAATAGCTTTTAGGGTACTTTGATAATCTGTTTCAGAAAAGGTATATCCATCACTACTTTTAAAATTAGCTGGAACATAATATACCTTTTTCGTGATTTTAGCAGGATTCTTTACCTGAATTGTAAAGGAATCCTTAATCTTTGTACCTCTAAGCTTAGCTGTAATCGTAGCTTTCCCTGCTTTCTTTGCAATCATTAAGCCGTCAATCACCGTAACCACACTGCTGTTACTAGATGACCATACAATATCATAATCACTATAGGAGCTACCTGTGGTTTTAAGAGGATACGGAAATGCTGTTAAAGGATACTGTTTTCCTTTTAAAATGGTAGCTCTTTTATTGGTAATATGAAGAGACTGATATCCCTTATTGGATACACGTTTATCTGGGACAGGATTATAGTTTGCAATTCCCACTGTCTTAGTTGCGCCTTTTGCTGTTTTTACCTTGTAAACGCCAGCTTTTTTATTAGACATATCCTGCTGTACTAGATTTCCTTTGGAATTCACGGTCCAGGCAATGGTGCACCCAAGTCCTACAATTCCATCTGTACCTGTTGCCTTTTCTGTTATCTTTGAGGCGATGCCCGTTCTCTTATAATCTGCCCTAAGCTGATTTGCATTTCGCACTCCAGAATATATTTTCATTTCCTTAATTTTGTGGTTAGAGGTCACCACCATCTGGGAAATTGCGTAACGATAATACTTATACGCATCACTTTTATTCTCTAGCTTCACATTAGAGGCTGTTCCGTTAATCCTAGCATAGCTTTTTTGATTGGTGTAATCGGTGGCTACCGCTACGAAAATATCCCCCTTTGGCATATTTTCATGTACATACAACCCATCTTTTCTTAAAAAGTTCGAATCAATAGAAAGCCAATGACTTTGATATGGGTCCACCGCTGCACGCTCGAACTTTAAATTGTAAACGCCATTGTTAAATTGCAAATTAAAGGATGCATTAGGTGAAGGCTCAATCCAAGATGGAATATAGGTCTGAAATACAGGATAATCTCCACCTAATTTCTTCTCATCATAATCAATGATTGCTTCAATGGTTTCATCCCAATTTCCACTTAAATCAATTTTTGTACTATTATCACCTACAAAATAAGCTGGGGCATCCTTACACACCTTTAACCCTTTTACTGTCTTACCTGTAACAGTGTCAATTACCTTCCCCTTTACCACCTTGTAATCATGCACTAGATTTTTTTTGGAATCATCTTTGGTGGCGTCTATGTTCTTTAAGGGAACCCCATCCCAGCTGTTATCATGAAACGTTCCAATTGCATTTATGGATTGATTGCTTGTGGCGGTTGTGGTTATATTATTTCCGTTTTGCATAGATACATCTGCCTGTGCTGGTATGACACAGGTTGATACTAACATACCGATTAAGGGTATGAGCATTATTCTTTTGTATAATTTTTTTCTTATCATATTGAAAGTTCTCCTATCTTCTCAAGCATCAAATGATGAAAAAAACAATATTTTTATATTCATCCATATCCGACACTCACAGTTCAATTTCCATCATTTTATTTTTTCAATCAGCATCCCAACGTAATTCTTGATTTTGTTGCATATCTCAGAAAATTGTCGCCATTACACACCATGCACATATTGGTCATTGTCACATTTTCTGTCCTTGCCATTGGTAATACCTTCAATTTTCACATCAAAATACTGCTCTTGAAAATAAACCTGCTCCCAAATTTCTTCTTTCTTAGAATCCAAATCCCCCTTATATTCCACCGAACACACCCCCATCCTGTCATAACACTCAATTTCTATATGTCCATAAAAATGTTCTATGCTTTCAATAATTCTCTCACATTCCCTCATACTCGAACCCGTTCTTAAAGCTATGGCATGGCCTTTCTTGCCACTACTGATTTTTGCATGAGGCTCATGTGTGTTGCACCATTTCTAACTGGACTACAATTCATTACCAATACTTTCATTTTTATGATATACCATTACGCCACTGTCAACTTAGACAACATATTTGAAAGTTAATTTAGCTATTTAATCTCATAAACCGGTTTGATTTTTGTATTCTGAGAGTTTTTAAAGAAACTTGCAAACACTCTATCTATAATCATTTGCAGGTTCTGTGAATGTGCTTCTGTCAAAACAATTAAATTGTACTGGTCAAGCTTTTTTGTAACACATTGTTCGATAAATAACTAACTGTAACGAGCCTCCATAGGTGTTAAATAATTATTGTATGAATGAGGCCGAACATAATTGTACCAGTTGATATATTTCATAGTAAGCTCATCC
>JAFPBJ010000169.1 GCA_017390525.1 Lachnospiraceae bacterium
ACCGTCAGTACTTAATGAGTGCGAAGCACGAATTTAGTACTGCTACGAGGAGCAACTAAGCGAGAGCGGCCCCGGAATGGAACCATCACCGTGAAGAAAGCGTCTGGGTAAGAATCGTGCCAATGATTACTTGACAGAAACGAGTAGATTTTATCAGTTGAAACAACAAGAATTTGGTGGTATACTTAAAAAGTATATGTGCACCTATCATTTGGCACAAATATGGAACACTAACAAGAATATAAGCAAGAAAAATGCCTTACAAAGGGCTTAAAATAAAGGAGAAAACAAATAATGGAACAATACAAAAAAGAGTTTATTGAATTTATGGTGGAATGTGACGTTTTAAAATTTGGAGAATTTACTTTAAAAAGTGGACGTAAATCCCCATTTTTTATGAATGCAGGGGCTTATGTAACAGGAAGTCAGCTTCGCAAATTAGGAGAATATTATGCTAAGGCAATTTATGAGCATTATGGAGCAGATTTTGATGTGTTATTTGGACCAGCATACAAGGGAATTCCTCTTAGCGTAGCTACCACAATGGCATTTAGTGAGCTATATGGAAAAGAAATTCGTTATTGTTCAAATAGAAAAGAAATCAAAGACCATGGGGATACAGGAATTTTACTTGGAAGCCCAATTCACGATGGAGATAAGGTTGTAATTATTGAGGATGTTACGACTTCAGGTAAATCCATTGAAGAAACCTTCCCAATTATTATGGAGCAAGGGGATGTTGAGATTATTGGTTTAATGGTATCTTTAAACCGTATGGAACGTGGAAAAGGGGAACAAAGTGCCTTAGTTGAAATCAAAGAAAAATATGGTTTCCCAGCTAATGCTATTGTTTCTATGGAAGAAGTTGTAGAGCATTTATACAACAAGCCATGTAATGGAAAGGTTGTCATTGATGATCAATTAAAAGCTGCCATTGATGCATATTATGAAGAATATGGAGTAAGATAGGATAGAATGCTTTACCACATTGGAATGGAGGATGACTATGAACGAAAAAGTATACAAAATAATGAAACGAGCAGGAGCATTTGGAATTGTACTTGGAGTAATCTCCATTTGTGCAGGAGTAAGTATTGGAGTATTGTCTATTATTAATGGGGCAAGACTTCTTAAAAGTAAATCAGAAATCACCTTTTAATAGGGCTTGATACGACGGTGTAAGATTAGCTTGCACCGTCGCTTTTCGCGAAAACAGTGCAATATGCAGAGGTGTAAAATGAAAAAAGAAAGAAGAAAGCAAATAACCTTGGTGTGTAACATTGCTTTTGCCTGTTATATCGCTGTACTTATTTATTTTGTATTATTAAGTGAACGATATGGGCGATTAACCCCTTATGACACCTATCAGGTGAATTTAAAGCTGTTTCGAGAAATCAAACGGTTTATTCACTATCATAGGCAAATTGGATTTGAAGGGGTAGTTACTAATTTAATTGGTAACATTTTTGCATTTTCTCCTATTGGCTTTTTTGTTCCAATTATATACAAAAAATGGGAGAAATTTGAATGGATACATTGCATAGTAGTTACATTTTTACTAAGCTTGATTATAGAAACCACACAATTAATCCTAAAAATTGGAGTATTTGATGTGGATGATTTATTACTGAATACATTAGGTGGACTAATTGGATATATTTTCTTTATTTTAGTAAGGAAAATTGTGAGACAATTTTGGAAAAAACAAGAAAATCAGGAAAGGAGTCATTAGCTTATGGGAAGTAGAAAAGGATATCAGTTTTCAGATAATACCAATTCTCTTAGAGGAATTTTAGCAACAATAGTGGGAGTGCTTGGGCTTGGCGGATTTGTAGCTTTAGTGGTTCGCGCCTGTCAGCTAAAAGGGGAAGGGGCAATGCTTCTTGGGCTACTTGGCATTTTAATTGGAATTTTGGTTTTCGTTGGATTAAATATAGGAATTGCCAGCTTTCAAGAGGAGGATACGAAAAAAGGGTTTAAAATACTAGGGATTTTCTTGAATTCTGTGCTATTAATTGGAATTGTAGGGACTTTTTTGTTAGGACTTTTTGCTTCCTTATAGGAAATAATGGAGGAATATATGGAACGCTTAAAAAAACAGATGGAGTTTATTTTAGAATTAGACAAACTAAAAAAAATTCAAAGACAAACATATTTAAGAGATGAAAGCAGACAAGAAAATGATGCAGAGCATTCCTGGCATTTGGCACTTATGGCAATTTTATTATCTGAGTATGCCAATGAGCCTGTGGACACCTTGAAGGTAATTGAAATGGTTTTAATACATGATGCGGTGGAAATTGATGCAGGTGACACCTACGCTTATGATGAAAAGGGAAACGAAAGTAAGCGAGAGAGAGAAGAAAAGGCAGCGAACCGTATTTTTTCTATTCTACCAAAGGAGCAGGGAGAACGGTTCATGAAGCTATGGTTAGAATTTGAAGAAGGAACAAGTAGTGAGGCGAGATTTGCTAATGTACTAGATAAAATTCAACCAATGATGTTAAATGATGCTACCAATGGACGCGCTTGGAGAGAGCATCAGGTAAAGGAAACACAAATTAGAAAACGTCATGATGCTACACCACAAGGCTCTTTGAAGCTATGGGAATATGCTGATGAATTAATAAAAAGAAATGTAGAAAAAGGAAACATTATCAAGGAGTAAATAACCATGATGGATTTTCAAACCACACAGTCAAAGGAATGGATTGAGGAACGATATGAACTAGCAATGGAGCGAATCAAAGAGATTGCAGATAAACCAGAACTAAGCAGCCCTTTTGATGCTTATTTTCAAACCGTTTCAAAGTTTATTCTATTTGTAAATGAAAAGGATACAACAGTTACCTTAGAGGAAAAACAAGCCAAAAACCACGCCCTTTATGAAGATATTTTACCAGAAAATTATGAGCACAGCTATGGAAACCCTACCTTTGCAGTAAAGGAGCTAGGAGAGGAATTTGGACAACTGCTTTGCTTTTTATATGCAGAAATAAGAACGATGATTCATTATAGCTATGAGCAGGAGCCGTATTTTATTACGATTTTAGCAGAGCTTTGGATAGAGATTTATAATTTATTTCAACAGGCTTGCAGTGCAAAGGAAGTAAGGGCAGCAATTTATTGGTATGTTAGCGATTATAGTGATGTAATGAGTGAGTATCGAATCAAAAGCCAATATACGCCAACTAAAAATGTGGCAAAGAAAATATTAGAGCAAGAGGATTTTTCAGATATTCGTTATTTATATCAGTACGGAGAGTGGATTGGAGAAAATGAAATTGCTGCGGCTATGTATTTAAATTCCCTTCCAAAAGAAGAGATTGAAGAAATGGCGACTACCTTTACCAAGGGCTTTTATGATGGATATCAATTAGCAAGACTTGATATGAAAAAGAAAAAATATGTAAATATCCGTTATTCCATTGGGTTTGAACGGATTGTAGCGGAAGCTATGAAGCAATTTCGTGATATGGGACTTGAAGCGGTCATTTACCCAGAAGGAAAAAATACCTTCCACAAAAATCCAAATGGACGGGTAGGTTATCTTTCTACTGAGCCAAATCGCCAATATTCTTACGACCATAAACATGACCAGGGAATTTATTTAGATAAAGCCATGGTAGAGCGAAAGCTAGAGAGCTTAAAGGAAGCTCTTAAGCAATGTAAGGAGGAGGCTTCTCTTTTTGCAGGACCAGCAGTAATGGAGGTGTTTGGTGAGGAGCCCTTTACACCAGTCAATAAAAAGGAAGCAATTTCTTTAGATGAAACTCAAAAAGAGTTAAATCTTTCTTATCGAGTAAAATCAGGAGATATGCTAAATGAAGCTCTTAAGAGGGAAGAAACTAGCTTTACTATTATTGCCTATCCTATCAAAGAGGTGGGAGAGCCCTACGAGGAAATTTTTCATGAGGTAAGAAAGGTAAATACCCTAGACAAAAAGGTGTATCAAACAGTGCAGGAAAAAATAATTGATGCTCTAAATGAAGGAAGCTTTGTACACGTTACAGGAAAAGGAAGCAATCAAACAGATATTTTGGTGAAGCTTCAGGAGTTAAATAACAAAGAAAAAGAGACTTTGTTTGAAAATTGTTTGGCAGATGTAAATATTCCTTTAGGAGAGGTGTTTACCACCCCTAAGCTTAATGGGACAAAGGGTGTGCTTCACGTTTCAGAGGTGTATTTAAATGATTTAAAATATGTGGATTTAACCTTAACCTTTGAGGATGGAAAAATTTCTTCTTATACTTGCAGTAATTTTCCTACAGAGGAAGAAAATAGAGATTATATCAAAACAAATTTATTACAAAATAGAGAAACTCTTCCATTAGGAGAATTTGCCATTGGCACTAACACAACTGCCTACCAAATGGCAAAGAAGTATCAGATTTTAAGAAAGCTTCCTATTTTAATTGTAGAAAAGATGGGACCTCATTTTGCAGTAGGAGATACTTGCTATAGCTATCAGGAAGACCATCACCTTTATAATCCTGATGGGAAGGAAATGATTGCTAAGGATAATGAATGTTCTATTTTAAGAAAAAGTGATTCCTCTAAAGCATATTTTCATTGTCATACAGATATTACCATTCCTTATGATGAGATAGATAAAATTACAGTGATCACGAAGGAGGGCGAAATTCCTATTATTGCAAATGGGAGATTTGTACTAGAAGGAACAGAGCTACTAAATCGTTGTTTATAAAAAATTAGAAAACAGAAAGGAAACGTTTTTATGAATTCACGAAAGAAAATTGGAATTGTAGGCGGTGGACAATTAGGCAAAATGATGATTTTAGATGCCAAGCGGTTAGATTATTATTTTGTTATTCTTGACCCTACACCAAATTGTCCAGCCTCTAGTATTGCAGATGAACATATTGTGGCAGGTTTTGACGATAAAGAAGCTATGATGGAGCTAGCAAGAAAAGTAGATGTGGTAACCTATGAATTTGAACATATTAGTGTAGAATCCCTTCAAATGATGGAAAAGGAAGGTCATCCAGTTTATCCTTCTAGTGAGACCTTACTTCATATTCAAAATAAATATCATCAGAAACAGTGGCTACAGGAGCATGGCTTGCCAGTGCCAGAATTTTATGAGATTAACAGCTTAGAGGAATTAAAGAAGGCGCATGAGAAGCTAGGCTATCCTTTTATTGTAAAAACCTGTACTGGAGGATATGACGGAAAAGGGAATGCGGTAGTGGAGCAAGCAGGAGAGGAAGAAAAAGCCTATGAATCTCTTGGAAGTGGAACGCTTCCTCTTATGGTAGAAAAATGGGTTCCTTTTGAAAAGGAAGTTTCTATTTTAGTATGTCAAAGCTTAAATGGAGATATTTCTGTTTTTCCAATTGCAGAAAATAAACACAAAAATAGCATTTTAGATTTAACTACAGTGCCAGCTAAGATTTCCAAGGAGTCAGAAAAAAAGGCTATGAAAATTGCAGAGGAAACCTGTAAGGTATTTAAAGCCTATGGAATGCTTTGTATTGAATTATTTGTGACGAAGGAAGGGGACATTTTAATTAATGAACTAGCTCCAAGACCTCATAATTCGGGACATTATACCATTGAAGGCTGTTATACCTCTCAATATGAACAACACATTAGAGCCATTTTAGGATTACCTCTTGGAAATGCCCAATTGATTCGTCCTACCGCTATGAAAAATATCATTGGAGATGTAAATGGAGATGGAATCGTAAAGGGACTAGATCAGGCGTACCAAAATCCAAATGTAAAAATACATATTTACGGAAAAGAAACCGTAAGTGTGGGAAGAAAAATGGGACATATTACAGCTACAGCAGACACCCTAGAGGAAGCTATTGAGGCAGTAAATAAAGCCCATGCAGCAATATCTTTTTAAATAGGTAATTGCGAAACGTAGTTTAAGCATTCTGAAGTTGTACAAAATATACATACCAATGCAAGCACGCTCTCGCTACGTTGTCCCTCGTAGCGGTGCATAATATGCCAAAATACGGCATATAAACACCGACGGGGACAAAGTGCTTGCTTATGGAATTGTATATTCTGTA
>JAFPBJ010000170.1 GCA_017390525.1 Lachnospiraceae bacterium
ACCAGATGGTAGTAAGGTGCGCTACGGCTATTACTTAAATGGAAACTTAAATTACACCATAGACGAAGAAGAACATAAAACCACTTACACCTATAATAAGCTATGGCAGCTCATTATGGTAACAGATGCCAAGGGAAATTCTACTCATTATGAATATGATGAATACGGCAATCAAAATAAGGTAATCGATGCTCTAGGTAACGAGACGAATTATACCTACAATACGTTCCATGAAGTTACCTCTATGACCGATGCCAAAGGAAATCAGTACACCTATGAGTATGATAAAAACGGCAATCAAACCAAAATAGGCAATCCATTAGGAGAAGAAACAAGATTTACTGTTGGAAGATATAATCGATAATTCATTCATAATTTTTGAAAAACGACGTTTATGGGAATATTTTTATGAAATTTTCGTAAAATATGTAAGTACACACTTATAATATACAATAAAATGTGATATACTAAATAGATGCATAAAATTCGGGGTAGTTACCTAAGAATGGAGGAGAGATACACGATGGAAATACAGTTGTGGAGGGAAATTTTGGCACCCTACCAGTTAGCAGTAGATGAACTTAAGGTAAAATTTGAACATATAATAAGAGAGCATAGAAGTGCAGGGCTTTACTCACCTATTGAACAAGTAATTGGAAGGGTAAAAAGCATTTCTAGTATTTTGGAAAAGGTACAAAAAAAGCAATGTAGTATTAATCAAATTGAAGAATACTTAGACGATATTGCTGGAATTCGAATTATTTGCCAATTTGTGGAGGATATAGATAAGGTCGTAGATATTATTAGAAATCGAGAAGATATGACCATAAAAAGTGAGAAGGATTATATTAACCATATGAAGCCAAGTGGATATCGTAGCTATCATATGATTATTAATTATACGGTTAATACCATGAATGGACCAAAACATATTCGAGCAGAGATTCAAATTAGAACCTTGGCAATGAATTTCTGGGCTACCATTGAACATTCTTTGCAGTATAAGTATAAGCAAAATATGCCAGCTCATATTCGAGAAAAGCTATCTAGTGCATCAGAGGCAATTATACAGCTAGATGAGGAAATGTCTGCGGTACGAGATGAAATTATGGATGCGCAGAACTCCTTTCAGATTAAGGCGAATATTGTGTCGGATATTCTTAACAATATTCAAAATCTATATAAAATCGCAAATAAACGTGAAATTATTAAGATACAAGACGAGTTTTATAAGGTATATCAGGTGGGAGATATTGAGCAATTAGCCCACTTTAGTAAGCAGCTAGATATTATAGCAGAAGGGTATCGTGCCCAAAGTCTATCATAATACATATTGGAGGAGAAACTTGAATTTACCAGAGAATTTTGTAGATAAAATGAAAAAAATGCTTGGGGAAGAGTATAAAGATTATGAAAAAAGCTTTGAGGAAGGTGCGTATAAAGGGTTGCGTGTGAATACTCTAAAAATATCCGTGGAGGATTTCTTAAAAATCTCACCCTTTGAACTGAAAAAGATTCCTTGGACAGAAAATGGATTTTATTATAATAGTGACTTGCAACCAGCTAAGCACCCTTATTATTTTGCGGGGCTATATTATTTGCAAGAGCCTAGTGCTATGGCACCAGCCTCTTTTTTACCGATTGAAGAAGGGGATAAGGTGCTAGATATTTGTGCGGCACCAGGAGGAAAAACGACGGAACTAGCTGCAAAGCTAAATCATACAGGAATGCTAGTTTCAAATGATATTAGTCATTCTAGAGCCAAGGCACTCCTTAAAAATGTAGAATTATTTGGTGCCACTAATACAGTAGTATTAAGTGAGCCACCAGTTACCTTGGCAAAACGATTTCCTAAGTTTTTTGACAAGATTTTAATTGATGCTCCTTGCTCTGGAGAAGGAATGTTTCGAAAGGATCCAGCAATTATTAAAAACTGGGAGCAAAATGGAGAAGAGCCCTACAAAAAGCTACAGTATGAAATTTTAGAAGAGGCACAAAAGATGCTTAAGCCTGGTGGAATGATTCTTTATTCAACCTGTACCTTTGCAACTCTTGAAAATGAAACCTCAATTTCAGACTTCCTTAATAACCATAAGGAATATGACATTGTTAAGCTGCCCCTTTATGATGGCTTTGATACGGGACATCCAGAGTGGATTGATTCAGAGTATGAGACCTTAAGAAATGCTAGAAGATTATGGCCTCACAAAATTAAAGGAGAAGGGCATTTTGTTTGCTTACTTAAGAATCAATTAGAAGAAGAAGCCTCTTGTTTGCTAGATATAAAGGGAAATAAAACAATTCCTACTGAATTACAGGAATTTATGGATTTATCAAAAGAATTTTATCAGAATAAAAAGCTGCTTTGTTTTCAGGATAAATGGTATCTTGTTCCAGGACAGTGGATTGATACCAAAGGACTTCGTATGCTTCGCTCAGGACTTTATCTTGGAGAAATGAAGAAAAATCGCTTTGAGCCAAGTCAATCTCTTGCTTGTGCCCTAAAGCAACAGGATTTCTCCCGCTCCATTTCCTTAGAGGCCTCTGATGAAAGAGTAGTTCGCTACTTAAAAGGGGAAACCATTGAGGTTGAAGGTGAGAATGGTTTAACCTTAGTTTGTGTGGATGGCTTTGGTTTAGGCTGGGGAAAGGTAATAAATGGTAGTTTAAAAAACAAATATTTACCTGGCTGGAGATGGATGTAATGGAGAAAAAGATTCGATTAGATAAATATTTGGCAGACCTAAATTATGGTACTAGAAGTGAGATTAAGGCCAATATAAAAAAAGGTCAGGCTTTGGTAAATGGCGAAAAAATCACCTCCTCTGACTATAAGGTATTACCAAGTCAGGATAAGGTTATGTATATGGGAGAGGACGTTTCCTATGTGGATAAGGAGTATTATATGCTCAATAAACCACAAAATGTAGTATCTGCCACAAGGGATGATAAATACCAAACCGTACTTGATTTAATTGACCAAAAGAAACGAAAGGATTTATTTCCAGTAGGAAGGCTTGATATCGATACGGAAGGCTTATTAATTATTACTAACGATGGTATGCTTTCTCATCAATTATTATCTCCCAAAAAACATGTAAGTAAAACTTATTTTGCTAAGGTTGCAGGAAAGGTAACAAAGGAGCATATTTCCTTATTTAAAGAAGGACTTAAGGTGGATGAGGAATTTCAGGCGTTGCCAGCGGATTTAGTGATAAAAGAATCAAGTGAAAATGAAAGTGAAATTTTACTTACAATTTGCGAGGGAAAGTTTCATCAGGTGAAACGAATGTTTGAAGCAATCGGATGTAAAGTGACTTATTTGAAGCGAATTTCTATGGGGAGTCTTAAGCTTGACGAAGCCCTTAAGTTAGGAGAATATCGCCCTTTAACAAAAGAGGAAATTAATTTGTTAAAGGAAGGGAAATAGAATGGGAATTAGAAAGGAAATGCATTATGCTACACGGGAAAAAAGCAGTATTATTTGACTTAGATGGCACCTTAATTGATTCTATGTGGGTTTGGTCAGAAATTGATAAGGAATATTTGGGAAGATTTAAGCTAGAGCCACCCAAAGATTTAGCTACTAAGATAGAGGGGATGACCTTACTAGAAACTGCTTATTATTTTAAGGAGCAGTTTCCAATTACTGATTCTGTAGATGAAATGGTAACCATTTGGAATGAAATGGCATACGACAAATATAAAAATCATATTCCATTAAAACCCTATGCAAAGGATTTTCTAGATTTTTTAAAGAAAAAGAAAATCAAAATGGGAATTGGAACAAGTAACTCTTTAGAATTAACCAAGGTAGCATTACAATCCTTAGGAATTATAGATTATTTTCAAACCATTCAGACTGCTTCTAATGTTTGTGCTGGTAAGCCTGCACCAGACATTTATTTATTAGTGGCAAAGGAATTAAAGGTAAAACCAGAGGAATGTATTGTGTTTGAAGACGTTCCAAGTGGCATTTTAGCAGGGAAGCGAGCCAATATGACTACCTGTGGGGTATATGATCAGTGGTCTAAGGAGCTAACAGAGAAGAAAAAGGATATGGCAGATTATTATATTCACAGCTATAAGGAATTACTTATGTCAAAGGAAAAATAAGGAGAAGTTCTATGGATTTTTTACCAATTAATAGAGAAGATATGAAAAAAAGAGGCTGGGAACAACCAGATTTTGTATATGTAATTGGGGATGCTTATGTAGATCATCCTTCTTTCGGACATGCCATTATTAGTAGAGTGCTAGAAGCCAATGGCTTTAAGGTAGCAATTATTTCTCAACCAGATTGGAAGAATGAGGAAAGTATTGCAATTTTTGGTGCACCGAGACTAGGGTTTTTAGTTTCTGGCGGAAATATGGATTCTATGGTAAATCATTATTCTGTTTCTAAAAAAAGAAGAAGTACAGACGCCTTTACACCAGGTGGTGTTATTGGTAAAAGACCAGATAGAGCAACTACTGTTTATTGTAATCTGATTCGTAGAAAGTATAAAAAGATTCCTATTATTATTGGGGGAATTGAGGCGAGCTTAAGAAGACTTTCTCACTATGATTATTGGGATAATAAGGTAAAACGCTCTATTTTATTAGATTCTCAAGCCGATTTATTGTTATATGGTATGGGAGAAAGATCTATTGTAGAAATGGCGGAAGCACTAGATAGTGGAATTGATATTAAGGATCTAACCTTTATTAAGGGAAGCGTATATAAATGTAAAAATCTTGACCATCTTTACGAATATGAAATGCTACCAACCTATCAAGAGGTATTAGATAGTAAAGAAGAGTATGCAAAAAGCTTTATGCAGCAATATAATAATACGGATCCTTTTTCTTCGAAGATTCTTGTGGAGCAGTATAAGGAGCAGGAATATGTGGTGCAAAATACACCAGCACTTCCTCTTAGCACCTCTGAAATGGATAGAGTATATTCTCTTCCTTATATGAGAAATTATCATCCGTCCTATGAAGCATTAGGCGGTGTGCCAGCTATTTCTGAGGTGAAATTTAGCTTAGTTAGCAATCGTGGCTGCTTTGGGGGCTGTAATTTCTGTGCCCTTACCTTTCATCAAGGTAGAATCATTCAAACGAGAAGTCATGAATCTATTATAGAGGAAGCGAAAAAAATAGTTTGGGAGCCGGATTTTAAAGGCTATATTCATGATGTAGGTGGACCAACTGCTAATTTTAGGCATACCTCCTGTAAAAAACAGCTAGAGCATGGTGTTTGTAAAAATAAACAATGCTTATTCCCAAAGCCTTGTAAGAACTTAACTGTAGACCATAAGGATTATTTATCCTTATTAAGAAAATTACGAAATCTTCCTAATGTAAAAAAGGTTTTTGTTCGTTCAGGAATTCGTTTTGACTATTTAATTGAAGATTCAGATGATACCTTTTTTAAAGAATTATGTGAGCATCATGTAAGTGGACAGCTTAAGGTGGCTCCTGAACATATTGCTCCTAAGGTTCTGGAAAAAATGGGTAAGCCAGAGAATAGCGTATACCAAAAGTTTGTAAAAAAATTCAAAGCAATCAATGAAAAATTAGGAAAGAAACAATTTTTGGTACCATACCTTATGTCCTCTCATCCAGGCTCAACTTTAAAAGAAGCCATTGCTTTGGCAGAGTATTTAAGAGAGCTTGGGTATATGCCAGAACAGGTACAGGACTTTTACCCAACACCAGCCACTATTTCTACTTGTATGTATTATACAGGCTTAGATCCAAGAACCATGCAGCCTGTTTTTGTACCGAAAAATCCACACGAAAAAGCAATGCAAAGGGCTTTGATTCAATATCGTAATCCGAAAAATTATGATTTGGTATATGAAGCATTAACCCTAGCTCATAGAGAAGATTTAATTGGATACGGGCCTAAATGTTTGATTCCACCAAGAAATAAAAAAGGCAGTGGTTCAAAGGGCTATGAACACAAAAAGACTGCTGAAAGTGGAAGTAACAAAAAAGGAAAGAAGAAAACCATTCGAAACGTACACAAAAAGCAAAAGAAAAAGTAACCAAAAAAGGAAGGGTATTTTATGAAAGTTGCAATTATAACTGGGGCTTCATCAGGAATGGGGCAGGAATTTTTATTTCAGTTATTAGAGGAAAAAAGCCAGCTAGAAGAAATATGGCTGATTGCAAGACGCACTGATAGATTGATGGATATAAAAAAGCAAGTAACAGGAGTTAAAATAAAATGTATTTCCTTAGATTTAACAAAGGAAGAGGAATTAGAAACATTTCAAAAGCAGCTTAGGGAAGAAAGACCAGAAGTAAAATATTTGGTAAATGCAGCTGGCTGCGGATTTATTGGAGAGTTTAGAGAAGTACCCTATGAAAAGAATCAAACCATGGTAAGGCTAAATTGTGAAGCGTTAATGGCTGTGACCTATTGCGTTTTACCGTATATGCAGGCGGGAGGAGGGATTTATCAATTTGCTTCTTCTGCTGCGTTTTTGCCACAACCAGGTTTCGCAATTTATGCTGCTACGAAATCCTTTGTTTTAAGCTTTTCTAGGGCATTAAACCAAGAGCTAAAGAAGAAAAAGATTCATGTGCTAGCAATTTGTCCAGGACCTGTGAAAACAGAATTTTTTGATATAGCAACTACTACAGGAGAGATTAAGTTTTATAAGAAATTATTTATGGCAGATCCTAAGAAGGTCGTTAGAAAAGCAATTAAGGATGGAAAGAGAAAGAAACAAGTATCTGTCTATTCTGTTTCCATGAAGCTGTTTCTTTTGATTTCAAAATGCGTACCCCATGCATTTTTAATGAAGTTTGTTAAGTAAATGGCTAGAAGCTAGTAGAAGGGAGGTTTTCTTTTGAAAAAAGGAACCTATGGATATATAAAAGAAAAACGAAAAAGAAGTATAGTATGGTCCTTAATCTTTTTGGCGATTATAGTGGGCCTAACCTTAATTGGAGTGGCAATATTTGGCTCAACAAAAAATGTGATTACCATAGCGGTAGCGGTTTTAACCCTTCCAGCAGCCAGAGTTTGGGTAAGCACCTTTGTGATATTACCATTTCATGGACTAGAGCAGGAAAGCTATGAAAAAATAGAGGGATTTTGTGAAAAAGAGAAGATTACACCTCTATATGATATGGCAATTTCTTCTACAGAAAAAATCAATTTTTTCCCAGTGCTAATCGTGATAAATGAATCCATTTACGCAATGAGCCAAAGCAAAACGAAGGTTGATTTTAACAAAGATAAGAGTAGATTAAATCAGCTAATAAAAAGTACAGGCTTAGAAGGTGGTGTAAACCTAGTAACAAAGGCTGAGGAATTAATGGAGCAATTAAGTGAGGTAACCAATAAGCAGTATGGAGAACAAGAAGCAGAGCTAGTGCAAAGAATCGTTACACTTTGTGTTTAAAATAACGTTAGAAAAAGGCATTGAATACAGCGCAAGAAAAGAGGAAAGTATGCGAGAATTCACCATTTCATCCAAAGAGGCAAACCAAAGATTAGATAAGTTTTTACTGAAATATTTAAATGAAGCTCCCAAAAGCTTTATATATAAAATGCTTAGAAAGAAAAACATTGTACTAAATGGAAAAAAAGCAGATGGAAGTGAAAAATTAAAGGAAAATGACTCTGTAAAGCTATTTTTGTCAGAGGACACCATACATTCCTTTCAATCTAAGAAGGCACTACAAACCACCAATATTAATTGGGAGAAGGTTTCTTGGTTTCCCGAGGTGGAAGTAGTTTATCAGGATGAAGACATTATTATTTTAAATAAGCCAGTGGGGGTGCTTTCACAAAAAAGTAGTCCAAAGGACGTTTCAATGAATGAATATATTATTCAGTACGCCTTGGCTCATAACTTGATTTCTGAGGAGGAGCTACAAACCTTTAAGCCCGCAATTTGTAATCGATTAGACCGAAATACCAGTGGCTTGGTAGTAGGAGGCTTATCCTTAGCAGGGCTGCAAGAAACAGCAAGCTTACTAAAGGAGCATACCTTAGAAAAATACTATCTTACCATTGTAAAAGGAAAGCTTGAAGGAACAAAGCTACTAGAAGGCTACCTAGAAAAGGATGAACAGAAAAATAAAGTAGTGGTTTCAAAGGAGCCAGGTAAAACAGGGAAATATTTAAAGACCAGCTATGAAGTCTTATTAGCAACAGAAGAATTTTCCCTACTTAAGATTAGATTGTATACAGGAAAAACTCACCAAATCAGAGCACATCTTGCTTCTATCTCTCATCCTGTTATCGGGGATTATAAATATGGAGATGTCAAATTAAATGATGAGCTAAAAAAGAGGTTTCAGCTAAAGGCGCAATTACTTCATAGCTATCAGCTTCGAATTCCAGAGCAATCAAAAGTTTTGAAACAATTATCAGGCAAAACCTTTACAGCAAAAAAGACAGAATTATTTCAAAGAATTGAAAAGGAATTGTTTCACTTAACGTAAAGAATGGAGAATGAAAATGGCTACTTGGAACTCAAGGGGGCTTAGGGGCTCTACTTTAGAAGAATTGATTAATTTAACCAATCAGCTCTATCGAGAAAAAAAGCTTGCATTGGTACAAAAAATTCCTACACCCATTAAACCAATTAAAATAGACCAGGAAAGTCGTCATATTACCTTGGCATATTTTGACCAAAAGAGTACCGTTGATTATATTGGTGTTGTGCAAGGCTTTCCCATTTGCTTTGATGCAAAGGAATGTGGAAGTGACCGCTTTTCTTTAAAAAATATTCATTCTCATCAAATGGAATTTATGAAGGAATTTGAAGAACAAGGAGGCATAAGCTTCTTTCTTATTTATTTTACCAATAGTCAATTATTTTATTATTTAAGGTATGAAGAAGCACTAGAGTATTTTGAGAGAGCAAAAAATGGACATGGGAATTATTTTAAACAAGAGGAAATCAATCAGGAATATGTGATTTCCTGTAAGAATCAAATACATATTCATTATTTAGAATGTATTAATAAGGACTTACTAAGTCGAAAAAAAAGAAGCACATTTCACGTTGACAAAAACTAGAGGTTTTTGTATAATCAAAACCATGATTTAGCAAATTAGTGATTTATCACTTTAACACGATAAAGCGAAAGGATGAACCATAACATGAAGGATAAGATTTTACATACGCCAGCAGGGGTAAGAGATATTTACAATAAGGAATGTAGAAGAAAGTTAAAGGTGCAAGAAACGTTGCATCACGTTCTTGAGCTTTATTGTTATCAAGATATTCAAACTCCAACCTTTGAATTTTTTGATATTTTTAATAGAGAAAAAGGAACTGTAGCATCTAAGGAAATGTACAAGTTTTTTGACCGAGACAATAATACCTTGGTGTTAAGACCAGATATGACACCATCCATTGCAAGATGTGTGGCAAAATACTTTAAAGAAGAAAAGCATCCTGTGCGTTTATCTTATGTAGGAAATACCTTTATTAATAATTCTAGCTATCAAGGAAAGCTAAAGGAAACGACTCAGCTTGGAGCAGAGTTAATTGGAGATGATACCTCAGCAGCAGATGCAGAAATTTTAGCTATGGTAATTGATTCCCTTTTAGCGGTTGGATTAGAGGAATTCCAGGTTGATGTAGGACATGTAGATTTTTTTAAGGGTATATTTGAAGCAGCAAATATTAACGAAGAACAGGAAGAAAACCTTAAGACCTTAATTGAGAATAAGAACTTCTTTGGATTAGAAGAAATGGCATCTACCTTAGAGGAATCAGAGCTTAAGGATAGTATGCTACAATTTCATGCTTTATATGGTGGAATGGAAGTGTTAGAAACTGCCAAAACCCTAGTAAAAAATAAAAAATCTCTAAAGGCAATTGAACGCTTAGAGAAGCTAAAACGCGCTCTTGATAATTATGGCTTTAGCCAATATATTAGCTTTGATTTAAGTATGGTAAGCCATTATGATTATTATACAGGAATTATTTTTAATGGCTATACATACGGTACAGGAGATGCGTTGGTAAAGGGTGGTCGTTATGACAATTTACTTCGTCAGTTTGGTAAGGATGCTCCATCCATTGGATATGCCTTTGTAGTAGATGAAGTGTTACTTGCTTTATCAAGACAAAAAATTAACGTGCCAATTGAGGTGGATAAAACCTTAGTATTATATCAGCCATCCCAGCAAAAAGCAGCCATTGAAACTGCAAAAAAATTAAGACAAAAGGAAGAGCATGTAGAATTGTGCAGAAAATCCTCTCGAAAGGAGCTTGAGTCTTATTTGGAATATTGCAGTGCACAGGAATTTAATACTTGTTTATATTTTGAAGATAGCACTCATATAAGAAAGATTACCATTGCTACAAAAGAAGAACAATTAGTTGATGTAAACACACTTTAAGATAAAATTGAGTTAATCTCAGGAAAATGGAGGAATACATGAAGTATTTAACCTTTGCTCTTGCAAAAGGGCGTTTGGCAAAGAAAACCTTAGAATTATTTGAACAAATTGGAATTACTTGTGAAGAAATGAAGGATCCAACTTCAAGAAAGTTAATTTTCGTAAATGAAGAATTAAAGCTAAAATTCTTTTTATCCAAGGCACCAGATGTACCAACCTATGTAGAATACGGTGCAGCAGATATTGGTGTAGTAGGAAAGGATACGATTTTAGAAGAAGGAAGAAAGCTATATGAGGTGCTTGATTTAGGCTTTGGAAAATGTAAAATGTGCGTAGCAGGTCCAAAGGAAGCGGCAGAATTATTAAAGCATAATGAGTTAATTCGAGTTGCTACAAAGTACCCAAATATTGCTAAGGATTATTTCCATAACAAGAAGCATCAAACAGTGGAAATTATTAAATTAAATGGTTCTATTGAATTAGCACCAATCGTTGGGTTATCTGAAGTAATTGTAGATATTGTAGAAACAGGTTCTACCTTAAGAGAAAATGGATTAACTGTACTAGAAGAGGTTTGTCCACTTTCAGCAAGAATGGTGGTAAATCAAGTAAGCTTAAAAATGGAACATGAACGGATTAGAAAAATTATTCACGATTTAAATGAGTTACAAGGAAATAAATAAAATATAAATGGAGGCAGGAAAATATGAAGGTAGTAAAGATTACAAAAGATTCAATTAAAGACATTTTAAATGATTTATTAAAAAGAAGCCCAAATCATTACGATTCCTATGCAGATAAAGTGCAAGCAATTTTAAATGATATAAAAGAAAATAAAGATGAAGCAATGTTTCGTTACACCAAACAGTTTGATGGAGCAGACATTAATGCAGCTTCTATTTTAGTTACAAAGGAAGAAATCGAAGCTGCGTATAAGCAAGTAGACGAAAAATTAGTAGCTATTATAAGAAAATCTATCGAAAATATAAGAGTTTATCACGAGAAACAAAAACAATATAGTTGGTTCGACAGTGAGGAAAATGGAACAATTCTAGGACAAAAGGTAACACCACTTGAAAGAGTAGGTGTATATGTTCCAGGTGGAAAAGCCGCTTATCCATCTTCTGTACTTATGAACATTATTCCAGCAAAGGTAGCGGGAGTAAAGGAAATTGTTATGACGACACCTCCAAACAAGGAAGGAATTGTCAATCCAGCTACATTAGTTGCAGCAAATGAAGCAGGAATTGATAAAATTTACAAGGTAGGTGGTGCACAAGCCATTGGAGCGTTAGCTTATGGAACTGAGTCTATTAAAAAAGTAGATAAAATCGTAGGACCTGGTAACATTTATGTTGCTCTTGCTAAAAAATTAGTATATGGAAATGTAAGCATTGATTCTATTGCTGGTCCAAGTGAAATTCTTGTGTTAGCAGATGAAACTGCAAATCCAAGATTTGTAGCAGCTGACTTATTATCTCAAGCAGAGCATGATCAATTAGCTAGTGCAATTTTAGTTACTACCAGTGAAGAGCTTGCTAAAAAGGTAGAAAAAGAAGTAGAACAATTTACTTCTGAATTATCCAGAAAAGAAATCATTGAAAGCTCTCTTTCTCAATATGGCTATATTTTAATTGCAAAGGATTTAGAAGAAGCAATCGAAGTAGTAAATGAAATTGCTTCAGAACACTTAGAGCTTATGACAAAGGATCCATTCCAGGTTATGACAAAAATCAAAAATGCGGGAGCAATTTTCATTGGAGAATACAGCTCAGAGCCACTAGGAGATTATTTTGCAGGCCCAAACCATGTATTACCAACCAATGGAACAGCTAAATTTTTCTCTCCACTTAGTGTAGATGATTTTGTGAAGAAATCTAGTATTATCTACTACAGTAGGGAAGCTCTTGAACCAATTCACCAAGACATTATTGACTTTGCAACAGCGGAACAATTAACAGCCCATGCCAATTCAATTAAAGTAAGATTTGAAGACAATTCAGAGAAGTAAAAGAAAATACTTTTCAAGTTGAAAATAATTTTGTATAATGAAATGATACTAGAATTAAAAGAGAAATGTATTCAGTATCATTTCATTTGATTGTACAGAAATGGAGGAATCATATGGCAGTCAGAAAAGGTGTTTGTAACAGAAATACAAGTGAAACACAGATTCAGTGTGAAATTAATTTAGATGGAACAGGAAATGCAACTGTAGATACAGGCATTGGATTTTTTGACCATATGCTAAAAAGCTTTGCCAAACACGGCTTATTTGATTTAAAAATCAAAGTGAAGGGCGATTTATTTGTAGATTCTCATCATACCATTGAAGATACAGGTATTGTGTTAGGAGAAGCAATTAAAAAGGCATTAGGAAACAAAAAATCAATTAAACGCTATGGATTCCACATTTTACCAATGGACGAGGCCTTGGTGCTATGTGCCCTTGATTTATCCAATCGTCCTTATCTTGTATACAATGCAAATTTAACCACCAATCAGGTAGGGTATATGGATACTGAAATGGTAAAAGAATTTTTCTATGCAATTTCTTATTCAGCCGGAATGAATTTACATATTAAGCAGCTGGATGGAAGCAATAATCATCATATTATTGAAGCAATGTTTAAAGCATTTGCAAAGGCGCTAGATGAGGCGACTAAGGTAGATTCTCGTATTGTAGATGTACTTTCTACAAAGGGAGCATTATAGAGATAGGAAAGAGAGGAAGTAAATAAATGGAATACCAAAAGATAATCCCATGCTTAGATTTATCATTTCCTTTTGAGCATGCAAAATACTATAATGATGCAGGAGCAGATGAAATTGCATTATTTGATAGTAAAGCTACAAAAGAAGGCAGGGAAGTAAACTTTGAATTAATTAAAGAAATTACGAGAAATGTAGATATCCCTTTATTAGTATGTGGTGGACTTAAGAATCTTGAAGATGTGAAAAAGACTCTTTATGCTGGTGCAGCTAAGGTATGTATTAACTCTGCGGCTTTAAATAATAAAGAAATTATCACCCAAATCTCAGAACGCTTTGGCTCTGAGAGATTAATTGTTACCATTGATTTATCTACTCACAAGGACCCAGTAAATTGGGCAAAGGAAATTGAAGCCCTTGGTGCAGGTGAGTTATTATTAATTGGGAATAAGAAGAAAAAAGAGTATATTTCTTTGGTAAAAGAAATTAAAGCGAATGTGAATCTTCCTATCATGGTTTCTTATCAGGGTGAGGATGAAACAGAAGCAACTGAGTTAATGAAAGAAACAGATGCTGCCTCTATTTCTGTTGTATCTAGTGAAAAATTAGATATTATGAAAATGAAACAAGCATTTGCTGAGGCAGAAATTGCTGTCAATACCTTTGAAAGTGCAATTCCATTTTCTGAATTTAAGTTAAATGAAGCAGGGTTAATTCCAGTAGTTACTCAGGATTATAAAACCAATGAAGTTTTAATGGTAGCCTATATGAATCAGGAAGCTTATGAGCAAACCATTGCAACTGGAAAAATGACCTACTTTAGTAGAAGTCGTAATGAATTATGGGTAAAAGGTGCTACTTCAGGGCATATTCAATATGTAAAAGCATTATCTCTTGATTGTGATAATGATACCATTTTAGCTAAGGTATCCCAAGTAGGAGCAGCTTGTCATACTGGAAATCGTTCTTGCTTTTTCAAAGAATTAGTGAAAAAGGAGTATGACGATACCAATCCATTAACCGTATTTGAAGATGTATTTGCAACTATTATGGATAGAAAGCAAAATCCAAAGGAAGGCTCTTACACCAACTATTTATTTGATAAAGGAATTGATAAAATTCTTAAAAAAGTTGGTGAGGAATGTACAGAAATCGTAATCGCTGCCAAGAATCCAGATATAGAAGAAATGAGATATGAAATTTCAGATTTTATGTATCATTTAATGGTATTAATGGCTGAGAGAAATATGGTTTGGAAGGATATTACAGAGGAACTTGCAGAAAGAAGATAGGAGGTCATTGAAATGGCATTTTTAGGAGAATTAGTACAATATTGTTGTAAATTTATTTTTTTAATTGTAGTTGCTGTTGGAGGCGTCTTTTTAGGTAAGTTTTTAAGAGACAAAAAGGATGCAAAAAATGCAGTAGTAAAATCAACAGATTCAGCAGATACAAAGGCTGTGTAAAAAGTTATGAAAATGTAAATGAGAACCAAAACGGAGGATGAATAGAAGTGAAACAGTATGGCTTAAATGAATTACGAAGTATGTATTTGAATTTTTTTGAAGGAAAGGGACATTTAAAGAAAAAAAGCTTTTCCTTAATCCCTCATAATGATAAAAGCTTATTATTAATTAATTCAGGTATGGCACCACTAAAACCTTATTTTACAGGACAAGAGATTCCTCCTAGAAAGAGAATTACCACTTGTCAAAAATGTATTCGTACAGGAGATATTGAAAATGTAGGTAAAACTGCAAGACATGGTACATTTTTTGAAATGCTTGGTAACTTCTCCTTTGGTGATTATTTTAAGGAAGAAGCCATTGAGTGGTCTTGGGAATTTTTAACAGAAGTAATCGGACTTGAAGCAGACAGATTATATCCATCCGTTTATGAGGATGATGATGAGGCTTTTAAGCTATGGAATGAAAAAATGGGAATTCCAGCCGAAAGAATTTTTAAGCTTGGAAAAGAGGATAATTTCTGGGAGCATGGTGCAGGACCTTGTGGCCCATGTTCTGAGATTTATTATGATAGAGGAGAAAAATATGGTTGTCATTCTCCAAACTGTACAGTAGGTTGCGATTGTGATCGTTATATGGAGATTTGGAACAACGTATTTACTCAATTTGAAAATGATGGAAATGGTAATTATACGGAATTAGTACAAAAAAATATTGATACAGGAATGGGACTTGAACGTTTGGCAGTCGTTGTTCAAGATGTGCCATCTATTTTTGATGTGGATACCATTAAGGCATTAAGAGACAAGGTATGTGAAATGGCTCATGTTTCTTATTTACAGGATGACAAGATTGACGTATCAATCCGTTTAATTACTGATCATATTCGTTCTATTACCTTTATGTTATCAGATGGAATTAGACCAACCAATGAAGGAAGAGGATATGTACTTAGAAGATTACTTCGTCGTGCTGCAAGACATGGTAGATTACTTAATATCAAAGGTAATTTCTTAGCAAAATTAAGTGAAACAGTAATTGAAGTATCCAAAGAAGCATATCCAGAATTAGAGGAAAAGAAAGACTTTATTTTCCAAACCTTAGAAAATGAAGAAGCTAGCTTTAATAAAACTATTGACCAAGGCTTAGCAATTTTAAGTGATTTAGTAGAAGAATTACAAAAACAACAAAAATCAGTATTATCAGGTGAGGATGCCTTTAAGCTTTATGATACTTATGGCTTCCCACTTGATTTAACAGAAGAAATCTTAGAGGAAAAACAAATCACAGTAGATAAGGATAAATTTAATGAGTTAATGGAAAAACAAAGAACAGCTGCAAGAGATGCCAGAGAAACTACAAATTATATGGGTGCAGATGTTACAGTATATCAACAAATTGATCCTACTATTACATCTACCTTTGTAGGCTATGAAACATTATCTTGTGATTCAGCTGTTACAGTAATTGCTACGGAAACAGATTTAGTAGACAGCATAAAAGAAGGAGAAAAAGGAACAATTTTCACAACGGAAACTCCATTTTATGCAACCTCAGGTGGACAAGAGCACGATACAGGTGTAATTACAACTGAAAATGGAACCTTTAAGGTAAATGATACAATTAAGGTAATGGGAGACAAAATTGCCCATATTGGAGAAGTAGTAGCTGGCGAATTTAAGGTAGGACAAACAGTGACACTTACTGTAGACCAAAATAGAAGAGAATTAACTGGACGTAATCATAGTGCCACTCATTTATTGCAAAAGGCATTAAAATTAGTACTTGGAGGACATGTAGAACAAGCTGGTTCTAATGTAAATCAAGATAGACTTCGCTTTGACTTTGCTCATTTCCAACCAATGACAAAAGAGGAAATTAAAAAGGTAGAAGCTATTGTAAATGAGGAAATTCAACATAGCTTAGCGATTCGTACTGATATTATGGATATTGAAGATGCGAAAAAAACAGGTGCTATGGCATTGTTTGGTGAAAAATATTCAGATAAAGTAAGAGTTGTTTCTATGGGTGAATTTAGTAAGGAATTATGTGGAGGAACTCATGTAGCTAATACTAGCGAAATTGGTTACTTTAAGATTTTATCTGAAAGTGGTGTAGCAGCAGGTACAAGAAGAATTGAAGCGATTACCTCAGTGGGTGCATTTAAATATTTTGATGAATTATTCCAAACAGTAGAACAGGCAGCAAAACAATTAAAGGCTGAGCCAAGCCAATTAATGAATAAATTAGAAGCCTTACAAAGCGAGCTTAAATCAGTTCATCAAGAAAATGAAAAATTAAAAGCTAAACTAGCAAAGGATTCTGTAGGAAATGCCCTTGATCAGGTTGTTACCATTGGAAATACAAAAGCGTTATTCTTACATGTAAAAGACATAGATATGAATGAGCTTAGAAACCTAGGTGATGATTTAAAAGAAAAAATAAGTGAAGGTGTTGTCTTATTAGCTTCTGAGCAAGGAACTGACAAGGTAAGCTTAATTGCTATGGCAACAGAGGAAGCAATGAAACAAGGTGCTCATGCAGGTAACTTAATAAAAGAAGTGGCAGCTATCGTTGGTGGTGGCGGTGGTGGCCGTCCAAATATGGCACAAGCAGGTGGTAAAATACCAGCAAAGATTGAAGTTGCATTACAAAAAGCAAAAGAAGTATTAACTGAGCAATTAAAGTAAAGGCGTATTTAAAGCAGAAGAATGGAGATTACAATGAAGAAAAAAGTAATTCCAATAGTATTATTATTTATATTAACCATATTAGGTGGAGGATTTCTTGGATACTATCAAGGAATGGAGGAAGCAAATTCAGTAGTAGCTGTTAGTCAGATTGTGATACCAGAGAATCATGAAATGAAGCAGGTATCGGAACAATTTGCTCCATACTTTAAGAAAACGGCTAAAATTACTGCTGTAGGGGATATTATGCTTCACAAGTGGCAAATTGAAAGAGGGTATGAGAAAGCAACAGATTCATTTGATTTTGCCGAAAGCTTTACCTATATTAAACCATATTTATCAGAAGCTGATTATACAGTAGGAAATCTTGAGCTTACTATGGCAGGGCGTAATCAAAATCATTCAGGAACTGCCATACTAGGCTATACAGATTATCCATGCTTTAATGCACCAGAGGTTATTGCTAAAAACTTAAAGGATGTAGGCGTAGATTTGGTATCCACAGCGAATAACCATTCTTTAGATAGTGGAATACAGGGCGTATATTCTACTATTTCCTACTTAGACAAAGCAGGTCTTGAGCATGTGGGTTCTTATAAGAGTCAAGAAGCAAAGCAATCTAAAATAGTAAATATTAATGGAATTAACTTTGGCTTTTGTGGCTACACCAATATTACCAATGGTTTTCAGGTGCCAAGTGACCAGTCCTTTGCCTTAAATACCTTAAATGAGTATAATGATGCAAAAATAAAAGCAATGTGTAATGAAGTTAGACAGCTAAAACAGGATGGGGCAGAGGTTGTAGTACCAATTTTGCATTTTGGAAACGAATATGTAAAAGATCCAGACAATCATCAAAAAGACGTGGTAGATCAATTGTTTTTAGCTGGTGCAGATATTATTTTAGGTAGCCATCCTCATGTATTACAGCCTTTTGAGGTGAGAAATTTTGTGGATGAAAATGGTGTATCTAAAACGGGTGTTGTAATTTATTCCATGGGGAATTTTATTTCCTCTCAACGCTTTAACAGTCAAGGAGAAATTGCAAAGGATATTGGTGTAGTATTAGATGTCACCGTGTCTAAGGTAGATAACCAAATCTCTATTGACGAAATTGCTTTTACGCCTACATACGTTTATTGGACCGATGATGTTATTGGTGTACTTCCTGTTTGTGAGGTATATCATAATATGGAAAAATACAAAAATGTGCTAGATGAAACTGGAAAACAGAGAATCACTTGGGCATATAAAAATAGCGTAAAGCATTTAATAAAAAATCTGAATTATGAAACAACCTATGAAAATAATAAATATCATATTATATTAAAAAAATAAGTTGACTTATGGCAAAATTATGCTATAATTCTAGATAGTGCTTTAAAAAATACCCAAACAGTTGTATTAGGCACAATACGCAACTGGAGGGAGGTTAGGTGTGAGACTATGTCAAATGTAATCGTAAAAGAAAACGAAACGTTAGATAGCGCTCTACGCAGATTCAAAAGAAACTGTGCTAAAGCAGGTATCCAACAAGAAATTCGCAAAAGAGAGCATTACGAAAAACCTAGTGTAAAACGTAAAAAGAAATCTGAAGCTGCGAGAAAACGTAAATTTAAATAGTAAAATGGGAAAGCTCTTAGTTTGACTAAGAGCTTTTTACATTTTAATTCTTATATGAAATTATGTGATAAGCTTTTTTATTTGTGAATAATCTCATTTTTTACCCATATAATAAAATGATAGGAGTGAAAATGAGGTAGTGTTTTGAAGAAACAGAATGGAACTTCTCATGAATTAAAGGCACAAAAAATTTCTTCTCAATTAAAGCTACCACAGGATGTTACCATAGGAGCCACCATTCTTACAGTGACAGGAAACTATGAGATTACAATAGAAAATTTTAAGGGAATATTAGAATATACAGAAGAATGTATTGTGATAAAAAACAAAAAAGGAATGATAAGAATTACTGGAAAAAAGCTTTTGATTCATTACTTTACAAATGATAGTATGATGATTTCAGGCATCATGAAACAAATAGAATTTTTGTAAAGGATTGTGATAAAGTGCTAGTTATTTTACTGAGGTATTTAAAAGGATATTTGGTGATACAATTAAATGGGCATTCCTTAGAGCGTTTTTTAAATCTTTGCGCTAATAAAAATCTGTATCTGTGGAATGTGAAAAAAAATCAGGAAGGATATCTTTGTTCTATTTCAAGAGAATGCTTTTATGAATTAAAACCCATTGCTCAAAAAACAAAAACGAAATTATCTATTGTAAAAAAACAAGGACTTCCCTTCTTTTTATTTTATCATCGCAAACGGAAGTTGTTTTTTGCTGGTGTACTTTTTTGTCTTATTTCTGTGTATATCATGTCATTACATATTTGGGATATAAAAATTAGAGGAAATTATTCTTATACAAAAGAAGAGCTTCTTAAATTTATACAGCAGGAAAAGGTTTGCTGTGGTATGAAAAAAAGTAAATTAGATGGAGCAAGACTTGAGGAGGAAATTCGTAAAAAATATGATTCCATTTCCTGGGTATGCTGCGAGGTAAAAGGGACACAATTAATTGTAACCATAAAAGAAACCAGTGATTATGGAAAGAAAAGTAAATTTAAGGCACCTTGTGATTTGGTTTCTAATAAAGATGGAGTGGTACTATCAATTATAACAAGAAACGGAACACCGCAAGTAAAAAAGGGTGCTACCATTAAAAAGGGAGATGTGTTAATATCAGGGGTAGTTACATTATTAGATGATGCGGGAGAGCCCTTAGAGACAGAATATGTAAGTGCAGATGGGGATATTATTGCCCAAACAGTGATTTCCTATCACGAGACCATTGATTTGTATTATTATGAGAAACAATACACAAAAAAAGAGAAAAATTTTTTTGGAGCAACTATATTTACAAAATACTTTTCTTATTTTAAAAATCATGGGGATTATTCCCATTATGATGAAATTCAGGATACCTATACTTTAAAGCTGGGAGAATCCTTTTATTTACCGTTTAAATTCCATAAAATTACCATAAAGGAATATAATCTCGTTAGAAAAAAATATACAGAAAAAGAAGTAAAAGAAGTAGCAAATAGAAAGCTGGCATTATTTTTAAAGCATTTAAAAGAAAAAAAGGTAGAAATCATAAAAAATAATGTTAAAATAGAAGTAATGGAAAACCAATGCGTGTTACAAGGAGACATTGTAACAAAGGAAGCAGTTGGTAAAGTACAAAAAATAAGTAGAGAAAATAATACACAAGAAACAAAGGAGGATACGCCTTGAATCTAGTAGAAAAAGAATTGGAAATTGCAACCAATCATGCTCAGAATATATTTGGGCAATATGATGTACATTTAAAGAAAATAGAACAAACCTTACATGTAACCATTGTGCTACGAGAGGATCATGTGAAAATTGTTGGAACAGCGGAGCAAGTAGAAAAGGCTGCACAAACTATTTTAACTTTAAATGTATTGTCAAAAAGAGGAAATGTAATTACAGACCAAAACGTAAATTATGCATTATCTATGCTAATGGAAGATAAAATTGAGAATATAGTGGAGCTTGATAAGGATTTAATTTGTCATACCATTAATGGAAAACCAATTAAACCAAAAACCCTTGGTCAGAAGAAATATATAGAAGAAATTAAAAATAAAATGATTATTTTTGGGGTGGGCCCTGCAGGAACAGGTAAAACCTATTTAGCAATGGCAATGGCAATTACTGCTTTCAAAAATAATGAGGTAAATCGAATTATTTTAACGAGACCTGCAATTGAGGCAGGGGAGAAGCTAGGATTTTTGCCAGGAGATTTACAAAGTAAGGTAGATCCCTACCTAAGACCACTATATGATGCACTATACGAGATTATGGGGGCAGATACCTTCCTTAAAAATATGGAAAAGGGATTAATTGAAGTTGCACCTTTGGCATACATGAGAGGTAGAACCTTAGATAATGCCTATATTATTTTGGATGAAGCACAAAATACCACACCATCACAAATGAAAATGTTTTTAACCAGAATTGGCTATGGCTCAAAAGCAATTATTACAGGAGATTTAACTCAAAAGGATTTAGGTCATGATGTGAAATCGGGACTGGAAGTAGCGTTAAAGGTATTAGGAAAAGTGGATGAAATCGGAATCAGCCATTTTTCAAATAAGGATGTAGTAAGACATCCATTGGTGCAAAAAATTGTTGCTGCCTATGAAGCTTACGAATCAAGAAATAACAAAAATACAACAGATAAAAGGAAGGTCAGAAAATAATGACAGAAATTTCCATAATAGTGGCAAAAGGACTGGGTATCTTCCTTTTAGGAATGTTTGTAATGCTGGCTAGAAAGCATTTACAGGAGCCCTTTCGTAGATGTCCTAAGCTTTTATTTGCATTTTTATATATTGCCATGACCATAACTTTATTGATTACAAAAGAGGGACCATTTTTTTCACAGCTTATTATATTTTATACAGCACTTATGGTGCTATTAGAAAAAGAAACATCTACGGGAATTACCGCTTTAATTTATCAGCTTTTAGTTTTAATGCTGCTAAATTCCAATCAGGTCTCTTCTTGCTGCTATCTTTTTACAGTAGGATTTATTTATATCATTTTTTTAACCTGGAAAGATGCAAAGGAGCATTTTGTTTTAGTAGGATTTGCTATTTGTAGTTTTTCAAGCTTATCCATGCTAGTATTTCAATATGCCATGGAACAGGAAATGAATTTTCTGCATGTAATACTAGCATTTTTTTCTAATGGGTGTTATTATTTCATAGGATATGTATTGTCCTATTATTTGTACCAATTTTGCTTTCCAGATTCACCTAAGAAGCTACTGAAACACTTGAATTTGCATAGAAGTGAATTAGTAGAAGAAAATGAGGAATTATTTGTAGCCCGTCTTGGAAAATTTGCCGCAAAAGAAATTGGGGTAAATTATTGGCTTTGTTATGTGGCAGGCAGATACAGTAAAAAGGATAGAAAAACAAAAAAAGAGCTACCAGCAGTGGTACAAACTGTGTTAGCAGAGCATTATGAAGGGGACAAGCATCCTACTTCAAAGGAAGCTGCCATTGTGTCTCTTTCTATTTTATCTGTAGCAACGCTAAAATATTTACAAAAGCAAGATAAATTAAAGCAGGTTACTATGGTAAAATTGGTTAAAAGTATATTTAGAAATCAATTATACAAAGGAAAATTTGATGATTCTGGTTTTACCATACAGGAATTTATTAGACTAGAAGAAGCATTTGCTACCTTTTTAGAAAAAAATCAATTGTCCAATGAGGAAGAATAAGCATGAATATTTTTATTGAAAAAGAAACAGAGGATACCTTAGAATTAGATTATGAATCAGTAATTCAAGAGGTGGTTACATTTGTGGCAGATTATGAAAAATGTCCGTATGAGTTTGAAGTAAATGTAACTTTAACAGATAACGAAGGAATTCATACCATTAATAAGGAATATCGGCAAATTGATAGACCTACCGATGTACTTTCCTTTCCTTTGGTAGAATATTCTACTCCTGGAGATTTTTCACATCTTGAGGAGGATACCATAGAGTGTTTTAATTTAGATACGGGTGAATTAATGCTAGGAGATATTATTATTTCTGTTGATAAGGTAAAGGAACAGGCAAAGGAGTATGGACATTCTATTCGTAGAGAATTAGCTTTTTTAGTGGTACATAGTATGCTCCATTTATTTGGATATGATCATATAGAAGAGGAAGAAAGAATCATAATGGAAGGCAAGCAACGAACTATATTAGAGCTTGCAGGATACAAAAGAGAGGAAGAATAAGAAAAATGAGAAAGAAATATCTATTAGCCCTTGCGCTAGGAACTATGCTTGCAGCCGCTACAATTGGTTGCGGAAAAAAAGAAGAAACAAATGCCCCAGTTACTACCGAGAAGGTAACTACGGAAGCCCCTAAGGAAGATCCCCATAAAGGAATGCAAAAAAGTAATCTAACAGGAGAGTGGATAGACGAAAAGGTTGCAAACAAAAGACCTGTGGCAATTATGTTAAATAATATTAAGGCTGCGATTCCTCAATCAAATGTTTCTAAGGCTGAGATTACCTATGAAATCTTAGTAGAAGGTGGAATCACTCGAATGCTTTTAGTAATGCAGGATTATGAGGGACTTGATAAAATTGGACCTGTTAGAAGTGCAAGACATTACTATGTAGATATTGCAGATGAATATAATGCTATTTACATGCATTTTGGACAAACCAAGTATGCTGTTGCAGAAATTGATAAAATTGGAATTGATACCTTAAGTGGATTAAGCTCAATTGGTAATTCCGTTTATTATCGAGATAAGAAGAGAAAAGCACCGCATAATGCATATACAAGTAGTGAGGGAATTAAAAAAGGAATTGAATTATCAAAATATGAGACATTATATAGTAGCTCAGCTAATCAACCACATTTTCAATTCCAAGAAGAGGATACAGATTTAGCATCAGGAAATGCTGCTAATAAAATTACCTTAGGATATTCTACTTACACTACACCTTGGTTTGAATATAATACGAAAACAAAGGAATATTTAAGATTTCAATATAATGACAAGCATATTGATGACCAAAATAATCAACAGCTATCCTACAAGAATGTTATTATCCAATTTGTAAAGGAATGGAATATTGATAAAAAAGGATATCAAACAATGGAATTAGTTTCTTCAGGAAAAGGATATTATTGTACCAATGGAAAATGTATTCCAATTACTTGGTCAAAGGACAGTGTATCTAGTCCAACGAAATTTTTTGATGAAACTGGAGATGAAATAAAAGTAAATCCTGGAAAAACCTTTATTTCTGTATTTCCAAGAGACAGAGAAAGTAAGTGTGTGATTAACTAGAGGATGCAGCATGGACAGAGAATTAGAAGAAAAATTAATGGAAGCAGCCAAACAAGGAAGAGAACAATCCTATAGTCCCTACTCAAAGTTTGCAGTAGGGGCAGCTTTGTTATGTAAGGACGGAACTATTTTTACAGGCTGTAATATTGAAAATGTTTCTTATGGGGCAACTATGTGTGCAGAACGAGTTGCTATATTTAAAGCAATTTCCAATGGATATAGGGAGTTTGAAATGATAGCAGTATATAGTGAATTAGAAGATTACACCTATCCTTGTGGAATGTGTTTGCAGGTAATGCAAGAATTTATGCCAGAGGGAATCGTTTTATTGGAAAATAAGAAAGAAATGAAACGATTTTTAGTAAGGGAGTTAATGCCAACTAAGTTTGAATTTTAGCAAGGAGAAGCATGACAGATTATGAAAAAAAAGAAAAGTAATTTTTTAGTACATGGCAGCATCCTTGCCATAGCAGCTATTTTAAGTCGCGTAATTGGACTTTTATATCGTGTACCAATGAAGCATACCATTACAGATGAAGGAATGGGATATTATGGAAGTGCATATACCATTTATGCTTTAGGATTACTAATTTCGTCTTATAGTATTCCTATTGGTGTATCTAAAATGATATCAGCTAAAATGGTAAAAAAGGAATACCATAATGCTAACCGTATTTTTCATTGTTCCTTAATTTATGGAATGATTTCAGGTGGAGTAGCAGCCATAGCAGTATATTTATATGCTTGCTTTGGAATGAAAGGTACTATGGAAAATAGTGCCCTTGCCTTAAAGGTACTTGCCCCTGCTATTTTCTTAATGGCAATACTTGGAGTGTTTCGAGGCTATTATCAAGGGCTTAATACAATGATTCCTACCTCGATTTCTCAGATTGCAGAACAAATTTTAAATGCAATTGTAAGTATTTTAGCCGCTTATTTGTTGGTAAAGCCATATGTATCCGACAGAGAAGGAAATAGGGAAATCATTGCAACAAGAGGTGCGGCAGGAGGAACTTTAGGAACTCTTGCGGGAGTAGTTGCTGGACTTTTGTTTGTTTTGTTTGTGTATGTGCTTTACAGACCAACCATAAAAAAACAGCTAAGACGGGATAAAACTCAGTATCAGGATTCTTATGGTGAGATTTTTAAAATTCTAATTCTTACCATTACACCAGTTATTTTAAGCACTGCATTATATAATTTAAGTACTACAGTGGATGTGTTTTTATATAACTATGTGTTAACTAAGAAACAATATACTGCTAGCGAAGCCAATACATTATGGGGGATTTATTCTAATGAATATAATACTATGACCTCAGTGCCGATTTCCATTGCCAATGCCATTTCCTCAGCTATGATTCCTAGCATTACAACAGCTATTGCAATTAAGGATTATAGTCAGGCAAGAGAAAAAATTAAAATGGCGACTAAATTTACTATGACAGTATCCCTTCCTTGTGCAGTAGGAATGGGAGTATTAGCATCACCTATTATGAGATTAGTCTTTCGTGATGCTAACCCGATACCTGCTAGATTATTACAGCTAGGCGCAGTTACTATTATTTTTTATTCCTTGTCTACTGTAAGTAATGCAATCCTACAGGGAATGGGAAAAATGAATTACCCAATTAAGCATTCTGTGATTTCCTTGGTGATTCACGCAATTGTAGCATATATTTTATTACAGGTATTTGATATGACAATTTATGCTATATTAATTTCTACCATTGTATTTTCGTTATCTATGTGTGTTTTAAATGCAATGGCAATTAAAAAGCATTTGCAATATAAACAGGAATGGTTAAAATCCTTTTTGTTACCATTTATGTGTTCTGTTATTATGGGAGCAGTGGCATTTTTTGTATATAAATTAGTATTTTTACTTATTCCAGTAAACGAAGTTGCTTTTATTGTGGCATTTTTAGCTGCAGTTATTGTTTATTTTTCACTTATGATTTTAACACAGGCGATTTCTCCAACAGAGCTACTTAGCTTTCCAAAGGGACAATTGCTTGTGAAAATAGCGAAGAAATGTAAATTAATTCCTTCCTAAGTATAATTTTTGTAATAAAGGGGATACTTTCCTTCTAAGAAGTACTTTAGGAGGAATGTAATATATGAAGAAATTAATATTTGGTGTAGTAAGTATTGCTGTTTTATTTTTTGGAGCCTATTTTATAGGAAAACAGATTAGCATAAAAAATCAGCAGCATATCAATCATGAGCGTGATATGGAAAGTAGTAAGACAGTTAAAAAAAACGGTACCTTTTCTACTAAGAAATTATCTAGTAAAGAGGAACAAATAGAGAAATTGACTGTTAAAGATCAAGTAGAGCAAGCTTCAAACAAGGTAGGAAAAGGGTTTTTTATTACAGAATATGAGGGAGATGTGATTGTATATGAGGAAGATAAAAAGACTATTTTTGAATATACAGATATTTCAGTAGAAAATTTACCACTATCTGTTAAAAATCAAGTGATAGAAGGCTTTTTTTTAACAGAAGAAGAGGAAGTGTATAGTTTTTTAGAGACGTATTCCAGTTAGGTAATTGTAAAACACAGCTTATATTTTTTCTGTTGTACAAATATTTAGATTTAGTTAGTAAAAGAGAGTGAAGAGATGGGTAATCAAAATAATGGAAAAAAGAAGATAGAGGCTATTGTGGTTGGGGCGGGTGCCTCAGGACTTGTTTGTGCCATTCGTTTGAAGGAGCAAGGGGTTTCTGTGCTTGTATTAGAAAAAGAAAACAAAATCGGAAAAAAAATATTAGCAACAGGAAACGGAAAATGTAATTTAAGTAATTTAGTTTATGAGGAAGACTCTTATCGAGGAAGTGAGCCTTCCTTTGTACAATCCATTTTAAAGCAGGTAGGTGTAGAGGATACCGTTTCCTTTTTTCAACGCTTAGGTATGGAAATTACGGAGGAAAAGGGCTATTTATACCCTAATACAAAGCAAGCAGCAACAGTAGTAGATACCCTAATGAAGCATTGTGAAGCCCTTAATATTCCTATGATAAAAGAAACTAAGGTAGAAAATATAGTAAAAAAAGGAGAACGCTTTTTTCTGTCTACTAAGGATGAAACCTATGCTGCTACCTATGTAGTGTTGGCTTGCGGAGGCTGTGCTTCCTCTAAGCTAGGCAGTGATGGAAGTGGCTATGGGCTAGCTAAAAAATTAAATCATACTATTTGTACACCGACACCTGCCTTAGTGGGGCTTCATAGTGATGACAAATGCTTTAAAGAGCTTGCTGGGATACGGATAAAAGCAGACCTTTCTCTAAAAATTTCAGGAAAGATATATAAGCAATACGGCGAGCTTCAGCTTACCAATTATGGTGTATCAGGGGTACCTATTTTTCAGCTTAGCAGATACGCAACAAAAGCTTTTTTAGAAAAAAAGAAAGTTACCTTAGAGATTAATTTTTTGCCCCACTATTCCAAAGAAGCGCTAGAGCTATTTTTCAAAAATGCAAAAGAAAATGTGCCCTATAAAACAGTGTTAGAGGTTTTAGAAGGAGTTTTAAATAAAAAGCTTGCTAGTGTGATGGTTAAAAAAGTGGGAGATGCTAATTTAAAAAATCTAAAGATTACAAAGCTATCTAAAAATCAGCAGGAAGCACTGATAAAGCAAATCAGAAGCTTTCAAACGAATTTGGTGGGTTCAAACGATTTTGAACAGGCACAAGTAACTGCTGGTGGCGTGTATACAAACGAAGTGAAGGAAACAACATTAGAATCAAAGCGACAGAAGAATTTGTATTTCGTAGGAGAAATATTAGATATTGACGGAACTTGTGGCGGCTATAATTTACAGTGGGCGTGGTCTACAGGAATATGTGCGGCAAATCATATTGCCAAGGCGAAGGAGAGAATAAAACAATGATTGAACTCAACCAAATAAAATTGCCCATTCACCATAATGAACAGGATTTGTGTGTTGCTATTAAAAAGGCGCTTCACCTAAAAGAGGAACCCTTTACATATGAAATTAAGAAAAAGTCTATCGATGCCAGAAAAAAAGAGGATATTAGATATATTTATTCCATATTAGTTTCCATAAATAAAGAGGAAGCTATTTTAAAAAGGTGTAAGAAAATAAAACCAGGTACCATACGAATCGTAAAAAAAGAAACCTATCATTTTCCAATGGGAGGAACAAAGGCTTTAGAAACACCGCCTGTTATTGTAGGTACAGGACCAGCAGGATTATTTTGTGGGGTAATGCTTGCAAGAGCAGGCTTTCGACCTATTTTATTAGAACGAGGAGAATGTGTAGAAAATCGTCAAAAAACAGTGGAACATTTTTGGAGTACGAGAAAGCTTAATCCAAATTCTAATGTTCAATTTGGGGAAGGCGGTGCAGGCACCTTTTCTGATGGAAAGCTAAATACCTTGGTAAAGGACAAGTACTGTCGCAATCGAAAGGTGCTTGAGCTTTTTGTGGAATTTGGCGCACCTTCTGAGATTTTATATTTAAATAAACCTCATATTGGAACAGATTTATTGGTAGCTATTGTAAAAAATATGAGAGAAGAAATTATTAGCTTAGGTGGACAGGTTTTATTTGAAACTCAGCTGACAGACATTCGTTATGAAAATAATTCCTTATGTGAAATTCAATTAAATCACAATCGATGGATGAAATGTAAACAGCTTATTTTGGCTATTGGACATAGTGCAAGAGATACTTTTTCTATGCTGCAAAAAAGACAGCTTCAAATGGAGCAAAAGCCCTTTGCCATTGGTCTTCGAATTGAGCATAAGGCAGCTATGATTAATGAAGCTCAGTATGGAGAGGCTGCAAAACAGTTAAAGGCTGCGGATTATAAGCTGACACATAAAGCAGAAAACGGAAGAAATGTTTATTCCTTTTGTATGTGTCCTGGAGGATATGTGGTAAATTCCTCTTCGGAAGAAGGGCATATTGTGGTAAATGGAATGAGTAATTATAAAAGGGATTATGAAAATTCTAATAGCGCAATTATTGTAAATGTAACGCCGGAGGATTTTTTCTCAAAGGATCCCTTAGCGGGGGTAGAATTTCAAAGACATTGGGAGGCACTTGCCTATCAGAAAGGCGATGGAAAAGGTGCAGTGCCCATTCAATTATTTGAAGACTTTAAAAATAATCAGGTGACAAAAAAATTGGGAGATATTTACCCTTCTCTTAAGGGACAATTTGCATTTTCTAATCTAAAGGAATGTTTGCCAAGTTATGTGGCAGATGCTATAATAGATGGTGTTTTACACTTCGAACAGAATATAAAAGGGTTTTCAAGAAATGATGCAGTGTTAAGTGGGGTGGAGACTAGAACCTCATCTCCTGTTAGGATTGTTCGTAGTGAAGCGTTAGAAAGTAATATAAAGGGGATTTTTCCGTGTGGGGAAGGAGCAGGATATGCTGGTGGAATTACTTCTGCTGCCATGGACGGACTAAAAATAGCGGAAAAAATAGCAAGTGAATACGCCCCTTTTTCCTAAAGTACACAAGATGAAAGGCAAAATATATGAAAGAATATAGAGAATTACTAAAAGATAAAAAAAGAATTGTAATAAAAATTGGTTCCTCGTCTATTATTCATGCCAATACAGGTCGAACCAATTTGGCAAAATTAGAGCAATTAGCTAGAATTATTAGTGATATTAAAAATCAAGGAAAAGAAGTTGTTTTGGTTTCTTCTGGTGCCATTGGAGTGGGGGTAACCTCTCTAGGCTTATCAAAAAGACCAAGTAATATTGCACAAACTCAAGCCTGTGCAGCCATCGGTCAAGGTAAGCTTATGATGATTTATCAAAAGCTATTTGCAGAATATGGTCATACTGCTGCCCAGGTTTTATTAACGAAGGATATAATGCTGGATGATGAAAGACGTACCAATGCAAAAAATACCTTTAATGAGCTATTAAGATATGACGTAATTCCAGTAGTAAATGAAAATGATACAGTTTCTACAGAAGAGATCGAATTTGGAGATAATGATACGCTATCCGCAATTGTAACTGCTTTAATTGGTGGAGATTTACTTATTTTGTTATCTGACATTGATGGGCTTTATACGGATGATCCTAATGTAAATAAGGATGCTAAGTTTATTGATGTAGTAGCAGAAATTGATGATAATCTTAGAAAAATGGGAAAAGGAAGCGTATCCAACGTAGGAACAGGTGGTATGGCAACTAAAATTGCAGCTGCTGCCATTGCAACAGATGCAGGCGCAGATATGATTATTGCCAATGGAGATCACTTAAGTGTACTAAATAAGATTTTATCAGGTGTATCCGTAGGAACACTATTTTTAGCCCATAAGAATCAGAACTTTAAGTTAGCAGATTATTTAGAAAACAAGTCGTTGATAGAAGAATAAAAGGAAAAGATAGGTGAAGGAATGAAAGAACAAGATATTGAAAGAATTAATGAATTATATAGAAAATCTAAGAATGAGGGACTAACACCAGAAGAAAAACAAGAGCAAGCAAGGCTTAGACAGGAATATATTGCGGCTATTAGAGGCAATTTAAGAGGAACCTTAGAAAATGTTAGTATACAAAATCCAGATGGTAGTATAACGGAGCTTAAGAAAAAACATGTTAAATAAAGAGGCAAAACAAACCTTAAGAAAAGAGTGTTTAAAAAAAAGAAGTGCACTAGATGAAACGACTCATAGCAAGTATGATGCAAGGTGTCATGAATTGTTATTTCAAACAGAGGAATATCAAAAGGCCACTAGTCTTTTATTATATATCAGTTATAATCATGAAGTAGATACGTTTCAGATTATTAAGCAAGCAATGAAGGATGGAAAGAGAGTGGCAGCACCAAAGGTAATTGGACAAAAGATGGAGTTTTATTACTTTAATGATATAAAAGAATTATCAAAAGGTGCTTATGGGATTCTTGAGCCACAGGAAAATGGGAGCTGTATAGAGGAGTATTCTCTTATGATTATGCCCTTAGTTGGGTTTGATGAAGCTTGTCATCGAATTGGATATGGTGGTGGCTTTTATGATCGATACCTACATACCCATACAGTATCGACTAAATTAGCCTTAGCCTATGAATGTCAGAAGGTGTCAGGCAACTTTTTTGAGGAGCATGATATAGCACCAGATAAAATTATAACAGAAGAAAGAATTTACAAAAAATAGAAAGGAAGAAAAAAGATGAAGACCTTAGAAGAAATCGGACAAAGTGCAAAAAAAGCAGCAGTATACTTAAATAAAATGACTACAAACGAAAAAAATCGTGTTCTTTTACTAGTAGCAGAGGAATTAGAGAAACAAGCCGCTACTATTTTAGAGGAAAATCAAAAGGATGTAGAAAAAGCCAAAGAGAATCAAATGTCTCTAGCACTTATTGATCGTTTATCCTTAGATGAAGGAAAAATTAAGGGAATTTCAGAAGGGATTAGACAGGTAGTAGCCTTAGAGGACCCAATTGGAGAGGTATTATCTATAAAGGTACGTCCAAATGGACTTAGAATCGGTCAAAAAAGAGTTCCATTAGGTGTTATTGGAATTATATTTGAGTCTCGTCCAAATGTGACTGCAGATGCATTTTCCCTTTGCTTTAAAACAGGAAACGCTGTCATTTTAAGAGGTGGAAGTGATGCCATTTATTCTAATCTTGCAATTACAAATGTAATTAGAGCTGCTCTAAAGAAAGAAAATGTGCCAGAAGGTGCGGTTACCTTACTAGAAGATACTAGTAGAGAAACTGCAACAAAATTAATGAAGTTAAACGAATATGTAGATGTATTAATTCCAAGAGGTGGAAAAGGCTTAATTCAAAGTGTGGTAAATAATGCCACTGTACCAGTCATTGAAACAGGTACAGGAAACTGTCATGTATATGTAGATTCCTATGCCGATTTAGCTATGGCAACAAAAGTAATTGTAAATGCAAAGACACAACGCTTAGGTACCTGTAATACTTGTGAATCTCTAGTGGTACATAAGCAGGTTGCAAAGGAATTTATTCCTATGATTACAGAAGCTCTCACTCAGAAAAATGTAGAAATTCGTGGAGATGAGTATGCTAGAAGTATAGACCAAAGAATTGTTCCTGCCACAGAAGAAGATTATAAAACAGAATATTTAGATGCAATTATTTCCCTTAAAACAGTTGATTCTATTGAGGAAGCCATTGCACATATTAACGAGAATAACACAAAGCATTCAGAAGCAATTATTACTTCTAATTACGAAAATTCAGAGAAATTCTTAAATGAAATCGATGCAGCAGCAGTATATGTAAATGCATCTACTCGTTTTACAGATGGATTTGAATTTGGTTTTGGAGCAGAAATTGGAATTAGTACCCAAAAGCTTCACGCGAGAGGACCAATGGGACTTCTTGCTCTTACTACAACAAAATATATTATTTATGGTGACGGACAAATTAGAAACTAATGTATAGATTTTCCTCTTTTTCCAATAATAAAACATATCATTATTTGGGAAAAGAGGACTTTTTTATGAAGGAAAATAAAAAAATCACAAAAGAAGAAAGACTACAGCTTGGGTTTGTAGCAATATTAGGCGGCTTTTTATACTTTTATTTAGAAAATTTTGTGCGAGGATTTTCACATTATTCTATGATACTTTGTGCAGGCATTTCCTTTTATTGTATTGGCTACCTTTCTAAAATGAAAAGAAAGCAATATTCTATTTTTCGTTTAATGGCACTAGGAGCATTGATTATTACAACTTTTGAATTTCTAACAGGCATCCTTGTAAATATTGTACTAGACCTTAAGGTATGGAATTATGAAAATCAACCCTTTCATATTTTAGGACAAATTTGCCTACCTTATAGCTTGTTATGGTTTTTCTTAGCACTAGTTCCTATTTTGCTACAGGATTATTTAGGGTATCTATTATTTCATCAGGAAAAACCTTCTTATCGCATCAATATTTTCCATTAATTAATGCCTTATATCATCTTAGTAAAATATTTTGATTTTTGGTTTTCTTTCTTTCAGAAATACTGTATAATGTTTTTTGGCAACGCCAAAGTAGAAGTGGGTACGATAACACTTTTACCCAAAGGAAACGGAGGAACAGTAAAAATGGAACAGTTAATCACGAATGAAACAAAACAACAATATGTTTATATGGATAAATGTAGAGAAATTATAAAGAAAAAGGCTGAATTAAGAAAGAAACCATTTACAGCAAATATTAAAACCTTTGGCTGTCAAATGAATGCAAGAGATTCCGAAAAATTAGAAGGAATTTTAGAAAATATTGGGTATGAAATTGTGGATTCCGAAGATGCAGACTTTGTTTTATATAATACCTGTACAGTACGGGAAAATGCCAATTTAAAGGTATACGGCCGTTTAGGTCATTTAAAAAAAGAAAAAGAGAAAAATCCTGATATGATGATTGCTCTTTGTGGATGTATGATGCAGGAAGAAACAGTAGTAGAAAAAATTAAAGAAAGCTATCGCTTTGTGGATATTATTTTTGGAACTCACAATATTTATAAATTGGCACAATTACTTTATGAGCGTTTTCAAACAGAAGAAATGGTCATTGATTTACTAAAAGATACAGATAAAATTGTAGAGGATTTACCTAGCGACAGAAAATATTCCTTTAAAGCAGGGGTCAATATTATGTATGGCTGCAATAATTTCTGCAGCTACTGTATTGTACCTTATGTAAGAGGACGAGAACGTAGTAGAAAACCAGAGGATATTATAAACGAAATCAAAGCATTAGTAGAAGATGGAGTAGTAGAGGTTATGCTACTAGGTCAAAATGTAAATTCCTATGGAAAAAATTTAAGTACACCTATGACCTTTGCTCAGCTTTTAAAAGAGATTACAGAAATTGAAGGGCTAGAAAGAATTCGTTTTATGACCTCTCATCCTAAGGATTTATCAGATGAATTAATAGAAGTGATGAAGTCTTCACCAAAAATTTGCAATCACCTACATTTACCAATGCAATCAGGTAGTAGTCGCGTTTTAAAGGAAATGAATCGTCATTATACCAAAGAAGGATATCTAGCTTTGGTAGATAAGCTAAAGCAATCAATTCCTAATTTAGCCCTAACTACAGATATTATTGTAGGATTTCCAGGGGAAACAGAGGAAGACTTTTTAGATACCCTTGATGTAGTGAAGCAAGTAGAATTTGATAATGCATATACCTTTATTTACTCAAAAAGAACAGGAACACCTGCTGCCACTATGGAAAATCAAGTGCCAGAGGACGTAGTAAAGGAGCGTTTTAATCGATTATTAGCTGAGGTACAAAAAATCGCAGCAAAGAAAACAGGAAGCTTAACAGGAAAAGTAGAAACCGTTTTGGTAGAAGAGAAGAATTCCCACGAAGAAGGCTTTGTAACAGGAAGATTATCCAATAATTCCTTAGTTCACTTTAAGGGAGACAGCTCTTTAATTGGAACCATCCAAACGGTAGCACTAGATGAAGCAAAAGGATTTTATTATATTGGTCATATGGTGGACTAATTAAGTAGAGCAAGAATGGAGTGTAAAATGGAGATACAAAAGAATAAATTATCTCCTATGATGAAACAATATGTAATTACAAAAGAAAGCTATCAGGATTGTATTTTGTTTTATCGTTTGGGAGATTTTTATGAAATGTTTTTTGAGGATGCCTTAATTGCATCCAAGGAATTAGAAATTACCTTAACAGGAAAAGATTGTGGTTTAGAGGAAAGGGCTCCAATGTGTGGAGTTCCTTTTCATGCCTGTGACCTTTATTTAAATAAACTAATTGAAAAGGGCTATAAGGTGGCAATTTGTGAACAGGTGGAGGACCCCAAAACTGCCAAGGGAATTGTAAAACGTGAAGTAGTACGAGTTGCTACCCCAGGGACTAATTTAGCAACTCAAACCCTAGATGAAACAAAAAATAATTATTTAATGGCTATTGTTAGTGAGAAAAATCAATTTGGAATCTCTCTTGTAGATATTACCACTGGAGATTTTTATACCACAGAGCTTACTAGTTTAAGCAAGCTATATGACGAAGTGAATAAATTTTCTCCTGCAGAGATTATTTGTGACGAGAATACATTAGAGGCTGCCCATTCTTTTTCTATTATCAAAGAAAAATTAAATATTTCTGTCACAGCGCTAGAGGATTGGTATTTTGACCAGACAACCTGCGAAGTAAAGGTAAAAGAGCACTTTAAGGTAGGTAGTTTAAATGGTCTTGGACTATTAGATTATAAATTAGGTACGTTTGCAACAGGAGTATTATTGCAATACCTTTATGAAACACAAAAAAATTCTTTATCTCATTTAAATCGTATTACTCCATATGTAGCAGACAATTATCTTTTAATTGATAGTGCCACTAGAAGAAATTTAGAAATTATAGAAACTTTAAGAGAAAAGCAAAAAAGAGGCTCTCTACTTTGGGTACTAGATAAAACCAAAACTGCTATGGGAGCAAGACTCATGCGTAGCTATCTTGAGCAACCTTTAATTCAGAAAAAAGAGATTGAGGCTCGCTATGATGCCATAGAGGAATTAAATCAAAACCTTATGGTACGAGAAGAAATTAGAGATTTATTAAAAAATATTTATGATTTAGAGCGATTAATGACAAAGGTAAGCTATAGAAGTGCCAATCCAAGAGATTTAATTGCCTTTAAAACCTCTATTGCTTCTTTACCAGAATTATCTACTCAATTAAATCAATTACAATCCTCTTTATTTTTACAATTTAGAGAGGAATTTGATGAATTAAGAGATTTATTTGAATTAATTGATGCTTCTATTGTAGAGGAGCCACCTCTTACAATGAAGGAAGGCGGCATTATAAAGGAAGGCTATAAAGCAGATTTAGACGACCTTAAGGAAGCAAAAATCAAAGGCAAAACCTGGCTATCTGATTTAGAGGAGCAGGAGAGGGAAAAAACAGGAATTAAAACCTTAAAAATTAAGTTTAATAAGGTGTTTGGATATTATTTTGAAGTAACCAATTCCTTTAAAAGCCTAGTACCAGATTATTTTATTAGAAAGCAAACGCTAGCCAATGCTGAGCGATATACAACTGATGAATTAACGAAAATTGCCAATGCAGTTTTAGGCTCAGAGGAAAAATTATATGCCCTAGAATATGAGGTATTTGTTGCAATTAGAGAAGAGCTGGCTGCTCAAATTGCTAGAGTACAAAAAACAGCTCATGTGATTGCCAAATTAGATGTATTTACCTCTCTTTCCTATGTAGCAGAGCAAAACCAATATGTAAGACCAACAATTAACGAGGAAGGCACCATACATATTAAGGAAGGTCGTCATCCTGTAGTAGAGAAAATGATTTCTAATAGTCAGTTTATTACCAATGATACCTATCTTGATAATAATGAAAATAGGATTTCAATTATTACGGGACCAAATATGGCAGGAAAATCTACCTATATGAGACAAAGTGCTTTAATTGTGTTAATGGCACAGGTAGGCTCTTTTGTTCCAGCAAGGGAAGCAAACATTGGTATTTGCGATAGAATTTTTACCAGAGTAGGCGCCTCAGACGATTTAGCTTCAGGCCAAAGTACCTTTATGGTGGAAATGAGTGAGGTAGCGAATATTTTAAGAAATGCCACTAAAAATAGTTTATTAATTCTTGATGAAATTGGAAGGGGAACTAGTACCTTTGATGGACTTAGTATCGCCTGGGCTGTGGTAGAATATATTAGTAATGACAAGCTGTTAGGAGCGAAAACATTATTTGCCACGCACTATCATGAATTAACCGAATTAGAAGGAAAGCTTTGCAATGTAAATAATTACTGTATTGCAGTAAAGGAACAAGGGGATGACATTGTATTTCTTCGAAAAATCGTAAAGGGTGGTGCGGATAAAAGCTACGGAATACAAGTAGCGAAGCTAGCTGGCGTTCCAGATATTGTGATTGAGAGAGCAAAGGAAATTGCCCTACATTTAACAGAAAATGATATTGTAAAGAAGACAGATGACTTATCAGAATTTACCCTTCCAAAGCAAACCGTAAAAGTATGTGAGCCTGTACAGCTTAGCTTATTTAATGAAAAAGAAACAGAGGTAATTGATAAGCTTTCCTCTGCTGATTTATCCAATATGACACCACTTCAAGCAATGATGCTATTAAATGAATTACAGGTTTTAATTCGTAAGTAAAGGAGATTAGAATCATATGGCAGCAATCAAAGCACTAGATCAACATACAATTAATCAAATTGCAGCAGGTGAGGTAATTGAACGTCCTGCTTCTGTAGTAAAGGAATTAGTGGAAAACGCCATTGATTCTAAAGCAACTGCCATTACTGTAGAAATTAAGGAGGGTGGCATTAGCTTTATTCGAATTACAGATAATGGCTGTGGCTTTTATAAAGAGGATATTCCTATGGCATTTAAACGGCATACTACCAGTAAAATAAAGGCAGTAGAGGATTTAATGACCATTTCCTCCTTAGGCTTTCGAGGAGAGGCATTATCAAGTATTAGTGCAGTTTCTCAGGTAGAGTTAATTACGAAACATGAAAGCTCTCTAACTGGGTCAAGATACTTAATTTCAGGAGGAAAAGAGGTCTCCTTTGAGGAAATTGGTTGTCCAGAAGGTACCACCTTTATTGTAAGAAATTTATTTTATAATACGCCTGCCAGACGTAAATTTTTAAAATCTCCTACTACGGAAGCTTCCTATATCAGCGACTTAGTTTCTAGACTTGCTATGTCTCATCCTGAGATTTCCTTTAAATTTGTAGTAAATGGAAAAAACAAATTGTACACCTCTGGAAATAATCAATATAAGGATGTGATTTTTCAGGTATATGGAAAGGAAATTACTAGCCAGTTAGTCAGTGTCAATGCTCAGCTAGGGGAGATAAAAATCACAGGCTATATTGGAAAGCCTACACTTTCTAGAGGAAATAAGAGTCACGAAAATTATTTTATTAATCAACGATATATTAAATCTAGTGTGATTACAAAGGCCATTGAGGAAGGGTATCATTCCTTCCAAATGGTACATAAGTTTCCTTTTACAGCATTACAATTTTCTATTCCAAGTAATCAGCTAGATGTAAATGTACATCCTACCAAAATGGAGGTTCGAATTGAGCATAGTGATGATTTGTTTCAGCTAATTGTAACTACGATTAAAGAAACGCTATTAGGGAAAAATTTGATTCCAGAAACCACAGTAGAACATACTCCTACGAAAAAGATACCTAGTATGCAGCCAATAGATACAAGGAAGCAGACCAATATTCCTGAGCCCTTTGAGGAAAAGCGAAAAGAAGATATGCTTCATATGTCGAAGGAAAGTGCATATTATCAGCAAATTGTAAAACCAGCTTCTGTGCTAAAGGAAGAAAGAAGCTACACAGAACAAAAAGAGAAGGATAGGGTGGAAAAGCCAGCCGTCAAGCTAGAAGACAATTCACAGCTTAATACAGAAGTAAATCAAAGGCTGATGAAAATTGAGCCTTCCCAAACAGAAGAAAAGGTGGAAGAAAAAACAGAAGAACCTATATTAAAAAATACCCAACAAATAAACATGTTTGGGGAAGAGGAAACTTCCTTTTTAAGGGAGAAAAAGGAATACAAGGTGATTGGACAGCTGTTTCAAACCTACTGGTTAATTGAGGCTGAGGGTCAGCTTTTTATTATGGACCAGCACGCTGCCCATGAAAAAGTATTATATGAGAAATTTTTAGAGGAATTTCAGAAAAAAGAGATTTATTCCCAAATGGTACTGCCGCCTATGGTGCTTTCTACCACCTTAAAGGAGGCACAAACCTTAAAGGACAATTATGAAACCTTTGCTAAGCTAGGGTTTGAAATTGAGTCTATTGGAAGTACAGAATTCTTTGTAAGAGAAGTGCCTGCCAATTTGTTTGAATTAAATGAAAAAGAGCTTTTTATTGCTTTACTAGATGAGCTTGCGGAAAAGGAAGGAGCAGTTTCTTTGGAGCTTTTACAAAATAAGCTAGCATCTATGGCTTGTAAGGCAGCAGTAAAAGGAAAACAAACCCTAAGTGTAAAAGAGGTGGAACAATTAATTAAGGATTTAATGAAGCTAAATAATCCTTATAATTGTCCTCACGGAAGGCCAACTATGATCTCAATGACACAAACAGAGCTAGAAAAGAAGTTTAAGCGAATTCAATCATAAAGGACGAAAAATATGGAACAAGAAAAGAAACAAAAGCTAATCATTTTAACTGGACCTACAGCAGTAGGAAAAACTGATTTATCAATTGGTCTAGCAAAAGCCTTAAATGGTGCCATTATCTCTGCGGATTCTATGCAGGTTTATAAAAAAATGGATATTGGTACAGCAAAGATTACAAAAGAGGAAATGAATGGAATTGACCACTATTTAATTGATATTTTAGAGCCTGATGAAGAGTTTAATGTGGTAAAATTTAAGGAATACGCTAGAGAAGCAATTGAAACAATTCATAGAGAAAACAAAATTCCTATTGTAGTTGGTGGGACAGGCTTTTATATTCAGGCACTCCTTTATGATACGAAGTTTGCCAATATGGATACGGATTACGAATATCGTCAATTTTTGGAAAAAGAGGCAAAGGAAAAGGGAAACATGTATTTACACCAGCAATTAGAGCAGGTGGATTATGAAGCCTCCTTACAAATTCATCCCAATAATGTAAAGCGTGTAATTCGTGCATTAGAGTATTATAAAACTACAAATCTAAAAATTTCAGAGCATAATGAAGAACAACGACAAAATGAATCACCTTACGATTTTCATTATTTTGTGCTAAATATGAATCGAGATGCACTATATCATCGGATTAACCAACGAATTGATCTTATGGTAAAGCAAGGCTTAGTAGAGGAAGTAACCACCTTAAAAAAGGCAGGCTACGAAAGAAATAGTGTAGCAATGCAAGGAATTGGATATAAGGAGCTATATAGTTATTTAGATAATGAAATTAGCTTAGAGGAGGCTATTTTACAAATCAAACAAAATACAAGACATTTTGCTAAGCGCCAGCTTACCTGGTTTCGTAGAGAAAAAGAAGTAGTTTGGGTAAACAAGGATGAATTTCAAGGGGAAGAACAATTATTAGAATTTTTATTAAAAGAAATAAATGGAGAACAAAACCAATGATAAATCAAGAAATTAAAAAGCAATATGAAACCTTAGGAATCAAAAAAGAAGTGATTGAATTTGCAGAGCAAGTGGAAGAAAGCTTACAGGAAAGATTTAAGGAAATTGATCAAGTATGCGAGTATAACCAATTAAAGGTGATAAAAGCAATGCAAAAAAACAAATTAAGTGAAGCTCATTTTGCTGCTACCACAGGATATGGCTATAACGATTTAGGAAGAGAAGTATTAGAAAAAATTTATGCAGATGTTTTTGGTACAGAGGATGCCCTTGTTCGTCCGCAGATTACCTGTGGTACTCACGCATTAAATGTAGCTTTATCTAGCTGCTTACGACCTGGGGATGAATTATTTTCCCCAGTGGGAAAGCCTTACGATACCCTAGAAGAGGTAATTGGAATCAGACCATCCATAGGCTCGCTAGCAGAATACAATATTTCCTATGCTCAGGTTGACTTGCTTCCTGATGGAGAGTTTGATTATGAGAAAATAAAAGAAGCAATCAACGAAAGAACAAAATTAATTACAATTCAACGCTCCAAAGGCTATGCAACTCGTCCAACCTTATCTGTAAAGAAAATTGGTGAACTCATTTCCTTTGTAAAATCAATTAAGCCTGATGTGATTTGTATGGTAGATAATTGCTACGGAGAATTTGTAGAAATCATGGAACCAAGTCAGGTGGGGGCAGATTTAGTAGTAGGCTCATTAATCAAAAATCCAGGAGGTGGTTTAGCACCAATTGGAGGCTACATTTGTGGTAGAAAGGATTTAATTGAGCAGGCAGCATATCGATTAACTTCCCCAGGACTTGGAAAGGAAGTAGGTGCCACATTAGGAATTACTGGACAGCTCACACAAGGACTTTTCCTTGCACCACAAGTGGTTTCTGGTGCATTAAAGGGCGCTATTTTTGCAGCCAATTGCTATGAAAGATTAGGCTTTTCTGTCATTCCAAATGGAAGTGAATCAAGACATGATATTATTCAGGCAGTAGAATTTGGGAACAAAGAAGGGGTAATTGCCTTTTGCAAAGGAATTCAGGCAGCAGCTCCGGTAGATAGCTTTGTTGTTCCTGAGCCTTGGGCAATGCCTGGCTATGATAGCGATGTGATTATGGCAGCAGGAGCCTTTGTATCAGGTTCTTCTATTGAGCTTAGTGCAGATGCTCCAATTAAGCCACCATATGCTGTATATTTTCAAGGAGGACTTACCTATCCACATGCTAAGCTTGGAATTATGAGTTCTTTAAATTATGTAGTAGATGCTTTAAAACTAAGTATTTTGTAAGGAAATAAGTGTATACAAAATTTTAAAATTATGATAAGATAGAAAAGTTAAAAAAGTGTGGCATATAATAGGAAAATTTTTGGTAACACTTTTACAAAGGGGGCAAAGATGTGAGTAATACAGTAAGTAAAAACAATTGGGCACTATTTTTGCTGATTTTATCAGGAATTGTAGTAGGTGGCTTCATTGGTATGCTAGCAAAGGATGTTTCCTTTTTAAGCTGGCTTAATTTTGGAGAAACCTTTGGCTTTAGTAAGCCAGTAAAATTAGATTTAGGAATTATGGTATTAACCTTTGGGTTAACGATTAAAATTTCTATTGCAAGTATTATTGGTGTGATTATTGCTATAATAGTTTATAAAAAGTTATAGTTAACACACACTTCCTCATTTCTAAGTAATTCATTGCGAAGAAGCTTGCTGTGCTTGGAGAGTAAAGCAAGGAGGAATTATGTTAGAGCAATTAACGAACAACAAAAGTAACACAAATATTACTATAAGAGAATATCCAGAAACAGAACGTCCATATGAAAAATGTATGGAATATGGAGCTTCCAGCCTATCAGATTCAGAGCTGTTAGCCGTGATTTTGCGAAGTGGCTCTAGTAAAATGAGTAGTGTTGACTTAAGTAAAAAGATTCTTACCACTCATCCTACTATTTCTGGGTTAGTTTCTCTTCATTATTTATCTTATAGTGATTTAATTAAAATTCATGGAATTGGTAAGGTAAAGGCAATACAAATTCAGTGTGTTGCAGAATTGTCAAAGCGAATGGCTAAGCAGGAGAGAAAGCAGCTCATTTCCTTAGATTCGCCTAAAACAGTAGCGAATTATTATATGGAGGAAATGAGGCATTTAACAAAAGAGCATATGAAAATTGCTCTTTTCGATTGTAAAAATGGTCTTATTTCTGATTTTGATATTGCAACAGGAACTGTAAATGCTGTGATTACTTCTCCTAGAGAAATTTTTATAGAAGCACTGAAAAAAGAAGCAGTTTATATTGTGATGCTTCATAATCATCCTTCGGGAGACCCTACTCCTAGTGAACAAGATTTAATCACCACAAAGAGAGTAGAAGAAATAGGACAATTATTAGGAATTCAATTGATTGACCATATTATAATTGGGAATCATAAATATATCAGCTTAAAGGAACAAGGTATTATGTAGCTGTAAATCATTAAGGTGTAGAAAAGTTTGAAAGGAATGACTGAGTAAAATGGGAAGCGACAGAATATTTGGAATTGATTTAGGAACAAGCAACATAAAAATATACAAAAAGGGTGACGGAATTGTCATTGACGAAAAGAATTTAATTGCAATAGAAAATAAGAAAAAGATTATTGCATATGGGGATGAAGCATATGAAATGTATGAAAAAGCTCCAGATAACATTGAAATTATTGGTCCTGTAAAAAATGGTGTGATTGCAGGCTTTCGCAGTATGCAACAGCTATTAACCTTATTTTTTAATAAACCAGAGCTAAAAAAGGGAATTGGAGCAAAGGAATTTTACATTTGTGTACCTACGGATATAACAGATGTAGAAAAAAGAGCATTTTATGACTTAATTGCCAGCTCTAATATAAAAGCGAAAAAAATTCATATTGTTGAAAAGCCAATTGCAGATGCAGTAGGTGCTGATTTACCAGTGAATGCAGCAAATGGTATTTTAATGGTGAATATTGGTGCTGATACCACTGAAATCTCTATTATTTCTCTAGGAGGAATTGTGTTAAGTAAATTAATCAAGGTGGGAGGTAACCGCTTAGATGAAGCAATTTGCCAAGGGGTAAAGAAAAATTATAATCTTATTATTGGAAGTAAAACGGCCCAAAGTCTTAAAGTTAATTTAGCTAGTGCAATCAAACAGGAAGAACAGACTATGAAGGTAATGGGACGTGATTTGGTTACAGGCTTACCTGTAGAATTAGCCGTAAGCTCAAACTTAATTTATGAAAGCATTAAGGAATATCTTGATACAATTATTGATTCTATCAAGATTATCTTAGAGAGAACTCCACCTGAGTTATCCTCTGATATTATTGATAATGGTATTTATTTAACTGGTGGCTCCTCTGGAATTCATGAGCTTGCTACATTAATTACAAAGGAAACCGATTTATCTGTTAATTTATTTACCAATGCTTCCCAAACAGCGATAGAAGGAATCGGAAAAATTATTGAAAACGAGGAGCTACAATCCTTGGCATATGCTATGAAACAAACGATTTACAATGTGTAGAAGATGGAAATGAGGAATAGATAAAGTATGAAATATAGAAGACATGTGGAAGTATCTCCCAAGATTTTACTGGGAATTTTTACTTCCTTAGCAGTTGTTTTGTTTTTATTATCTTATTTTTTTAGTGATTTTTTTGCTCCCTTTCGTATGATTACTGGATATGTCATTGTTCCAATGCAAAAGGGGGTTAATGAAGTAGGAACTTACTTTTCAGAAAAAATTGAAACCTTAAAGGAAAACAAAAAAATCAAAGAGGAAAATAAAACCTTAAAAGAAAAAAATACTCAATTAGCAGAAGAAAATAAAAAATTACAGCAAGATAAATATGAACTAGACCGATTACAAAAGCTATATGAACTAGACCAGCAGTATTCCGATTATAGTAAGGTGGGTGCCAAAGTAATTGGAAAGGATTCTGGAAACTGGTTTCAAACCTTTTTAATTGATAAAGGCTCTAATGATGGCCTTGAGGTAGATATGAATGTACTTGCTGGTAATGGTTTATGTGGTATTATTACTGAAGTGGGACCTAATTATGCCAAGGTTCGTACTATTATTGATGAAGGTAGTAGTGTAAGTGGTCAATTTTTACGCACCTCAGATTTATGTATTGTATCTGGAGATAAAAAGCTAATGGAAGAAGGCTATATAAATGTTGAGTTTATTAATAAGGATGCAGATATTTCTGATGGAGACCAAGTTGTTACTTCCCATGTAAGTGAAAAATATCTAGAAGGAATCACCATTGGATATATTTCTGATATTAAGGTTGACCCAACTAATCTTACAAAAACTGCTCATTTAACACCATGTGTTGACTTTAGAAATTTGCAAGAAGTGCTTGTAATTAAACAAAAAAAGCAAACAAAGGATGGAAACTAAATTGAAACGATTTTTAATTTATACAGGTACATTTCTAATATGTTTTTTATTACAGACCTCTGTATTTGAATTTTTCCAATTGGCACATATTCGTCCTAACATTTTACTTATTTTTGTTGTATCCTTTGCTTTTATGAGAGGGCAAAAGGTAGGGCTTGTGCTGGGATTTATTACAGGCTTATGTTTGGATATTCTATATGGAAGAATCATTGGACCATATTGTTTACTTTTTATGTATATGGGATACATAAGTGGCTATTATAATCGTTTGTTCTATAAAGAAGAAATCTTATTACCATTAATTTTAACTGCTGTAAATGATTTGGTTTATGGATTAGTTATTTATTTTGTCTTCTTTTTACTACAAAATAAATTGAATTTTCTATCCTATTTCGTAAGCACTATGTTACCAGAAATGATTTATACGATTTTAGTATCGTTGATTTTATACCGTATCTTTTTGTTTATAAATTCTCATCTTGATAGGGATGCAAAAGGAGTATCAAGTAATGTTATATAAAATAAAAGAAAATCTTATGAAATTATGCTCCAATCGTTTTGTTATATTAAGTATGATTTTTTTAGCACTAGCAGGTATTTTAGTATATCGCTTATTCATACTTCAGATTGTAGAGGGAAAAGAGCATTTAGAAAATTTTATATATAAAAGTAAGAAAACCATTAATGTAAGTAGTGCCAGAGGTAATATTATGGATAGAAATGGAGAAATACTTGCATATAATAAATTGGCATATTCTCTTACCTTTGAAAATACGGATGAAATCGCAAAAAGAGCAAGAGAAAATGGAACAGATGAAAGTACAGAGCTTAATAGAGTGATCTATAATCTAATTCAATTATTAGAAGAAAATAAAGACCAAATGATTAATGATTTTCCGATTGTATACAAAAACGGCAGATTTCAGTATACCTTAGAAAATAGTGCAAGAAACAGATTTATTGCGGAAGTATATGGAACTTCCTCTTCCCAATTAACCAAGAAACAAAAAGCAGCAACGGCTGAAGAAATTTATTTATATTTACGACATGGTGATGGAAAAAAAACAAAGAAATTTAATATTGATGATAGCTATAGCGACGAAGAAGCACTTCAAATTATGTCTGTGCGATACGCGCTTTATTTAAATCGTTTTACACAATATTCACCAACTACAATTGCTAGAAATATAAGTGAGGAAAGCTTAGCAAATATTAAGGAGCGTCAGGATGAATTTCCTGGAGCACAAATTGTTGCGGATTCCTTAAGAGTATATAATGATAGCAAATATTTTTCTCCTATTATTGGATATATTGGAATTATTTCACAAGAGGAATTAGAAAACTATAATGAAGAAATCAAAAAAAATAATAGTAAGCAAGAGGAATATGTTTCTACAGATGTAACAGGAAAAGCAGGAATCGAAAAGGAAATGGAAGCTTACCTACAAGGAACAAAAGGTGAAGAAACGGTATTTGTAGATAATATGGGAAAAATTCTTGAGGTCACTAATTCAAAGGATCCTGTGGCAGGAAATGACGTTTATTTAACCTTTGATAAGGATTTACAAATCTATGCATATGACGCATTAGAAAAGCAAATTGCTGGTATTGTATACAATCATTTGACTTCAGGTACCTCAAGGGGAACAAAGAAAAATTATTTGCTTCCAATTCATGAGGTATATTTTTCCTTGATTGATAATAATGTAATTGATGCCACACATTTTTCTCACAAAAATGCAAGTGATACGGAGCGTAGTGTATATAGTGCCTTCCAAAGTAAAAAGTCTAGTGTACTAACACAAATCAAAGGACAGCTAGTGTCAACACAGACACCAATGCAATATTTAGATGACGAATACAATGATTATATGAATTATATTTATTCTATGCTATCCGATCAAAATATAATTAAAAGAGATCATGTAAATAAAACGGATGATATGTTTGTAAAATGGAAAAATGAAAAAATCAGCTTAACTGAATTTTTTAAATATGCCATAAAGAATAACTGGATAGATATTTCAAACTTTGACATTTCAAATGATTATTACGGAACAGATGAAATCTTTAACGAGCTAGTTAAATATACAATGAGTCAGTTAAAGGATGATGCGGATTTCGACAAGATTATTTACAAATATATGATAAAATCAAATAGCATTAGTGGGAAACAGCTTTGTCTGATTTTATATGATCAAAATGTATTAAATGCAAAAAAGGACAAGGAAGATTATGAAAAATTACAACGAGGACAAATTAGTGCCTATGAGTTTATGAAGCTAAAAATTAAAAAGCTAGAGATTACACCTGCTCAGCTTGCTCTTGATCCTTGTTCTGGCTCGGTTATTGTAACAGATGTAAATACGGGGGAGGTGCTCGCCCTTGCTACTTATCCAAGCTATGACAATAATAGGCTAACTAATAGCATTGATAGTGATTATTACTCACAGCTATTAAACGATAAATCTTTACCACTACTGAATCGGGCTATGCAGTCAAAAACAGCTCCAGGTTCGACATTTAAAATGATTTCTTCCGTAGCAGGATTAGAAGAAAATGTAATTTCTACTGGCTCTGTTATTTATGATAAAGGTATTTATGATACAGTGTCACCACCAGCAAAATGTTGGGTATATCCATCTGCTCATGGAGCATTAACAGTAGATGGAGCCATTGAAGTATCTTGTAATAGCTTCTTTTATGAAGTTGGCTACAGACTTGGAAAGGATTCTACTGGAAAATACAATTCAGTAATTGGCCTTGAAAAAATCAGAAAATATGCTTCCATGTTTGGACTAAATCGTACTTCTGGAATTGAATTAACAGAATCAGAGCCACAGATTTCTGATGATGATGCAGTTCGTTCAGCAATTGGACAAGGTACTCATAACTATACGCCTTCCCAGCTTGCTAGGTACGTTACTACTGTAGCAAACAATGGAGATTGCTATGATTTAACCATTATTGATAAAGTAGTAGATAACAATGGAAAAGAAATATTGAATAAAACGCCTGAAAGTAGTAAAGTAGAAATAAAAGAGTCTACTTGGACGGCGATTCATAATGGAATGTTTCGAGTAGTAAATGGCTCAAAGGGTAGTCAGAGAGCTAATTTCTCTGATATTAGAGAAAAGGGACTAGAAGTGGCAGGAAAAACAGGAACTGCACAGGAAGATAAATCAAGACCAAATCATGGTTTATTTGTGTCCTATGCGCCATATGATAAACCAGAGATTGCTGTTACAGTAGTTATTCCATATGGATATTCTTCTAGTAATGCAGCCACTTTAGCGAAGGAAATCTATAAGTACTATTTTAAGTTAAATGATAACGAAGAGAATGAAAACGATAATCACGCCTTTGTAAGTGGTGCAAATGGTACTGGTGGAGATTAATAGCCACTTTAGGATAAACAAAAGAAAGGAAAAAAGAGTACGATGAAACAACCTGTAATGATAAAAGGGAACAAGTTTGGAATTACGTTGGTGCTTGATGAGCAACAATCCTTTGAAGATTTGATTCCTTTAATTGGTGATAAGTTTAAAGAATCTAGTAAGTTTTTTGACTCCTCTTCTCAAATGGCGTTAGCCTTTGAAGGAAAAAAGCTTGATTCAAATCAACAAAGTCAAGTGTTAGACATCATTGCCCAAAACTGTGATTTAAATATTACTTATATTATGGATCAAGATCCTGAGGTAGAAAATAAATTTAAGCAAACCATTGAAGAAAAGCTAAAACAAACAGATGTAAGTATTGGAAAATTTTACAAAGGAAATTTACGTTCAGGTCAAAGTATTGAAGTAGATAGTAGTATTATAATGATAGGTGATGTAAATCCGGGTGCAAAAGTCATTGCAAAAGGAAACATAATTGTGTTAGGATGTTTAAAAGGTACAGCTTATGCGGGTGCTTCTGGCAATCAAAATGCCTTTGTAGTGGCACTTAATATGGCACCAATGCAAATTAGGATTGCTGACGTGATTGCTAGATCTCCTGACAAGCCTAGCAAGGATATCTCTAAAGAAGCACAAATTGCGTTCTTAGAAGGAGAAAATATATATATTGAACCAATAAACAAATCAGTTCTAAATGATATTCATCTGTTTTAATGATGCAAGGAAGTAAACTTATATATAGCTATGCTTTCATAACTATATATGAATGATACATTATTTTAGGAAGAAAAATTAATTACTATTGGAGGAAAAGGAAAATGAGTGAAGTAATTGTAATTACATCTGGAAAGGGTGGAGTAGGAAAAACTACTACTACCGCAAATGTAGGAACAGGTTTAGCTAAGTTAAATAAAAAGGTAGTATTAATTGATACCGATATCGGACTTAGAAATCTTGATGTTGTTATGGGCCTTGAAAATCGTATTGTATACAATTTAGTAGATGTAGTGGAAGGTAACTGCAGAATTAAACAAGCTCTAATTAGAGATAAGAGATATCCATCTCTTCATTTACTACCTTCTGCTCAAACAAGAGATAAGTCAGCAGTAACACCAGAGCAAATGAAAAAATTAGTAGAAGAATTAAAGGAAGAATTTGATTACATAATCCTTGATTGTCCAGCGGGAATCGAACAAGGCTTCCAAAATGCAATTGCAGCTGCAGATAGAGCAATTGTAGTAACTACACCTGAAGTATCTGCTATTCGTGATGCAGATCGTATCATTGGATTATTAGAAGCCAACGAGCTTAAGAGAACTGATTTAATTGTTAACCGTATTCGTATGGATATGGTAAAACGTGGTGATATGATGTCCATTGATGATGTTGTGGAGATTTTATCAGTTAATTTAATCGGTGCTGTACCAGATGATGAGAATATTGTTATTTCTACAAACCAAGGGGAACCTTTAGTAGGAAATGATTCTTTAGCTGGAAAAGCTTACGCAAATATTTGTAGAAGAATCCTAGGAGAAGAAGTAGAATTCTTAGAATTAAGCAATGAATCCTTCTTTAAAAAATTAGGAAATATCTTTAAAAAATCGAAGTAGGGGGGAACTTTCATGAGTTTATTGGATTTATTTAAAAAGAAATCATCTGGTGACTATGCCAAGGACCGTTTAAAACTTTTATTAGTTTCTGATCGTGCCAATTGTTCTCCTGAAATAATGGAACAAATTAAAAACGATATTATTAAAGTAATTTCAAAATATATGGAAATTGATGCAGAAGGATTGGATATTCAGATTACTCAAACAGAATCTGAATCTAGCAATGGTTCCGTACCAGCAATTTATGCTAATATTCCAATTAAAGATTTAAAAAACAAAAGTGAAAATAAATAGTAACTAGATATAACTAAGCGAAAATGGATGATTAAAATGATTAGCAAAACAACGAAACAATATCAACTAAAAAATTATAATTTTAAATTATGGCTTTTAGTATTAATTGCATGTATCTATGGAGTAATTGTAATTAATAGTGCCAATCCAGCATATACCAAGAAGCAAATACTTGGAGTAGTCCTTTGCTTTATTATTATGACGGTGGTATCCTTAATTGATTACAACTTTATTTGCAGATTTATGTGGCTTTTGTATTTTGCCAATATAATTATGCTTATAGCAGTAAAGCTTTTTGGTAAAAATGTAAATGGAGCCACAAGGTGGTTTTCTATTCCAGGAGATTTAGGAACGATTCAGCCATCAGAATTTACAAAAATCATTTTAATTATTTTCTTTGCTCTGTATATTGAAACTCATCAGGAGGATTTTAATTCTTTTCAGAACTTGGCAAAGCTAGCAGGATTATTACTTCTTCCTATTGGGTTAATTATGTGGCAACCTGATTTATCTACCTCTATTGCAATTATATCTATTGTTTTAGTTATGATATTTATGGGTGGATTAAGCTTTAAGCTAATTGGAATTGCATTACTTATCTTAATTCCTACGTTAACTACTTTTTTATGGTATGTTCAAACCCCAAATCAAGTTTTATTAAAAGATTATCAGGTTGATAGAATTATGAGCTTTTTACATCCAGAAGATTATTTAAACACCACAGGCCTACAGCAAAGTAATTCTATTATGGCAATTGGATCAGGGCAATTATTTGGAAAAGGGCTTAATAATAATACTATGGCTACTGTAAAAGGTGGTAATTTTATTTCTGAACAGCAAACAGATTTTATTTTCTCGGTAATTGGAGAGGAATTAGGTTTTGTTGGAAGTGTAATTCTTATTGCAATTATAGCACTAATAGTGATACAATGTATGTTAATAGCAATAAAGGCAAGAAATATGTCAGGTAAGCTAATTGCAGTTGGAATCGCTGCTTTATTTAGCTTTCAATCCTTTTTTAATATCTGTGTAGCAACTGGATTAATGCCAAATACAGGCTTGCCAATGCCTTTTATTAGCTATGGTTTAAGCTCTTTATTAAGTTCTACAATTGGGATAGGATTAGTATTGAACGTTGGGTTACAAAAAAGAAAGTATTAGAGGAGGTTAGAACATGAACATTGGATTAATTGCACATAATGCAAAAAAGAAATTAATGCAAAATCTTTGTATTGCATATCGTGGTATTTTTTCAAAGCACGAATTATATGCCACTGGAACAACTGGTCGTTTGATTGAAGAGGTTACAAATTTAAATGTTCATAAATATTTAGCAGGACATTTAGGTGGGGAACAACAATTAGGAGCTCAAATTGAACACAATCAAATTGATATGGTGATTTTTTTAAGAGATCCTATGACACCTCAATCCCATGAGCCAGATATTAGTAATGTATTTCGCCTTTGCGACACTCATAATATTCCGCTTGCTACTAATTTAGCTACTGCTGAGTTATTAATTATGGCATTAGATCGTGGCGATTTGGATTGGCGTGAAATGTATAAATAAAACAAAGCAGTTGTCTTACGCTAATTAGACAACTGCTATTTTTAAGAAAGCAGACTAAAAACTAAAATAGATTAGAATGGAACTTACTTAGTATGAAAAAGCAAATTAGTTTATTATTCGTTTTTATTTTATTATTAACAGGCTGTAGCAAACAACCACTAAAAGATTCCTTTTTCAAAACAGCGAATACTCTAGATAGCTATAAAATGATACAGTCACAAGAAACAAAAGGGATTAGTAATGATTTAGCAGTAATAGAAAAAGACGATATAACCCCAACAACCTTTCAAGCTACAGCAAAGGGAATGTTGTTGGTGAATGAAACCAAAAATGAATATTTAGTTGCAAAACAACCATTTAAGAAGATTTATCCAGCAAGTCTAACTAAGGTACTAACAGCATATGTTGTAATGAAATATGGTAACCTAGAGGATGAAGTAACTATAAAGTCTGATATTACATTTAATGAAGAGGATGTAAAGGTATGTTTTTTACAAAAAGGGGATAAGGTAAGTGTAGAAACACTACTTCATGGACTGTTGATTGCTTCTGAAAATGATTGTGCAGTAGCTTTAGCAAGATATATTTCAGGAAATCAAAATAAATTTGTAGCTTTAATGAATCAGGAAGCAAAATTATTAGGTGCAACAAATTCTCATTTTATGAATCCTCATGGACTCCATAACAAGAATCATTATACAACACCTTATGATTTATATTTAATTTTCCACGCAGCATCTCAGTATGAGATTTTTAATGAAATTATTCAAAAACCAACCTATACCATGGTATATAAAAATGCATTTGGTCAAAGGGTAACCTTTGATTTGGAAAATACCAATCAGTATATCAATAAGGATGCAAAATTGACTCAGCCTAATTTAGTAACAGTTTTAGGCGGAAAAACAGGAACCACTGAGAATTCTGGTTCAAGCCTTATTTTATTATCTAAATCAAAAACAGATACTTATATTTCTGTGGTTACCAATGAAGAAGATAAAGAACATTTATATCAAACTATGACACAGCTTCTGAATGAAGTTACCATAGAAGACTAACGAAAAAAAAGTGTCGCCCTGCAGCGACACTTAAATAAATCAGCTTTTTATTCATTTAAAAATCTGGAGAAATAGCTAATAGCATATAGACCGGCAATTCCTACAATGGCGTATATAATTCGTGTAATAAGTGTCATATTGCCAAAGATTGCTTTTACTAAATCAAAATTAAAAAAGCCAATAAGTCCCCAGTTAATACAACCAATTATAATAATGGCTAAGACTAGATTATCTACCCAATTTGATTTCATACTATTTTCCAATGCGTATATGCCCATATAATATGCAGTTTGAAAGGAAGGGCAATTTGCATCTATTCCTTTCTTATTTATTTCCTTCCACTGCTGATATTAAATATTTTTCACCAATTTTTGTATTTTATACATTTATATTTTTAATTTATAATGAATTCCATTTGTATTTATTCTTACCAATTGATAAAAGAAAGGATTTGTTTTTATGGCTAGAAGAAGAAAATCTTCAAAGAAACGATTACAACTGAATATAGGATTGATTACTTTTGCTGTAATCCTAATTTATTTATTTAGCAAAATAGCCATATATTGTACAAAGGACAAGCTTTCTTTATATGAGGTACAGCAAGATAAAATTGTGAATCGAATTTCTACCGTTGGAATCGCAGTAAGAGATGAGCAAATCGTTTCATCTGACAAGGCAGGCTATGTAAATTTTTATATTCGAGAAGGAGCAAAGGCAAATAAAAATTCGGTAGTTTATACCTTAGATGAAACGGGAAATATTAATGATATGATATCGGAATATTCTACAGAAACAGAGAGTATTTCTAATGAAAATATAAAAGAATTAAGAAGTCTAATTGGTTCGTTTCATAATTATTATAACGACAGTCAATTTCATCAGGTATATGATTTTAAATATGATTTAAATAATACGATTTTAGAGCAATTAAATCATAATGTAATGGAAAATTTAGATCAGGTTCTAAAAGATTCAAATGTTGCTAGTACATTCCAAAAATATAAAACCTCCATTAGTGGAATTGTAACCTATGTAACTGACGGATATGAATCATTTACAATAGATAATATTAAAAAATCTGATTTTACCCCAAAGAATTATAAACGAAACCAAGTAAAATCTGGCTCCTTAGTAAAAAGTGGGGAACCTATTTATAAGCTGATTACGGGAAATGATTGGAATATCGTCATTATGCTATCAAAGGAACAATTTGATTTCTTATCTGAGAAGAATACGGTAAAGCTTAAGTTTCAAAAGGATAACCAAGAAGAAACTGCAAATGTTACTACCTTTCAAAATGGTTCTAATTATTATGCCAAGCTTACTTTATCCAATTTAATGTATCGATATATGAATGACAGGTTTATTGATGTAGAGCTGACTTTACAATCTGCTGAAGGGTTAAAAATTCCTACTAGCTCCATTACAGAGAAGGAATTTTATAAGGTACCGATTGATTATTTATCTGCAAGCTATAAGAGCCAGAAAAAAACTGCCATTAACGTACAAAAGCTTGGAAAAAATAGTGAAATAGAGGTTGAGCAAATGTTTCCAACTATATACGAGGAAACAGACGAATATTTTTATATTGACCCAAATGAAATAAAGGGAGGCACCATATTAGTAAAAGAAAACAGTAGTGATACCTTTACCATTGGAAATGCTGAGAAGCTAGAAGGAGTATACTGTGTAAATCAAGGCTATGCTACCTTTAAACCAATTCAAAAGCTATACGCAAATGATGATTTTTGCATTATAAATGGAAATACTACTGGCGGAATTGTACTATATGACTATATAGTATTAAATCATAAATCAATTAAGGAAAATGAGATTATTTACTAATCCTTAATATAATAAAACGCACTTTATGAACTAAGTTTTAGAAAGGAAATGATTTGGAATGTTAAAAGAAAACTTAGAGGCTGTACAAAAAAATATAATCGAAGCTTGTAAGAAGGTGGGGAGAGATTCTAATGAGGTTACTTTGATTGCGGTAAGTAAAACAAAGCCTTTATCAGATATCGAAGAAATAATGGATCTAGGTGTCATAGAATTTGGAGAAAATAAAGTACAAGAATTGGTAGATAAGTACGAAAATATAAAAGCGCCTGTTCATTGGCATTTAATCGGACATTTACAAACTAATAAGGTAAAATATATTGTAGATAAGGTAGCCTTGATTCATTCTGTAGATTCTCTTAAGCTTGCGGAGCAAATTAGCAAGGAAGCGGTGAAAAAGAATGTGATTTCAAACATTTTAGTACAAGTGAATGTGGCAAAGGAAGAAACAAAATTTGGAATTGAAACAGAAGAAGTGTATGATTTAGTAGAAAAAATTAGCAAATTACCCAATATATCGATTCAAGGTTTAATGACGATAGCACCTTTTGTAGAAAATCCAGAAGAAAATCGCTTGATTTTTCGAAAATTACATCAATTATATGTTGACATCAAACAAAAAAACATTGATAATGTTAATATGAATGTCTTATCAATGGGTATGACAAATGATTATCAGGTTGCCATTGAAGAAGGGGCAACTATGGTAAGAGTAGGGACTGGCATTTTTGGTGCTAGAAACTATAATATTTAGCAGGTAATCTTGTTTATAATGAATAAGATTGGAATAAAAGAATGGAGGATAATATGGGAAAAGGAATTAATAAGTTTTTGGATATGATTCATTTAAGTGATGACGAAGACGAATTTGATGATGATTTATATGATGAGGAAGAGGAGGAAGATAGTCCTGTACGTTCTTTCTTTAGTAGAAAGGAAAAAGAGGAAGAGCCTGTTGATTCCAAAACTACAAACTTTTCAGAAACTAGAAAACCAAAGACTAGACCTGTTAGACAAAATAGTAAATTAATTTCACTTAGTAACAGTAGAGGGATGGAAGTGTACGTTTCAAAACCACAAGAATTTAATGATGCACAGTATATTGTTGAAACCTTACAAAATGGAAAAATTATTGTAATTAATACAGAAGGAATGGAACTAAAACCAGCCCAAAGAATTATGGACTTTATTAGTGGTGCTTGTTATGCTTTAAATGGAAGCCTTCAAGCAATTTCAAACAATATCTTCATTGTAGCTCCAGAAAATATTGATGTATCTGGTGATTTGAGAGACGAATTATTAAATGATTCTTTACTTTCACCAGAACTTGATAAATTTTAATGGGGGCATTAATTTCTAGTGCAATTGTGTTATTTGCTAAAATATTACAAATTTTATTATTTGTATATATTATTGTTAGCTTTTTACCAGTTGTCGATTCAATGAAACAAGCCTTATATTATTTGGTGGCACCCATTGTAGAGGGTGTAGGATATTTGCTGAATCATTCCATTATAAAATCAACCTATGTTGATTTTTCCCCATTTATAGCTATTTTACTATTAAGTAGTATTGAATTCTTTTTTCGCTAAAATATGTGGAGGAGAAAAAAGTGGGAGAGGTAAAGCAAATTTTTGAAAATAGAATACTTGATTTACACCAGCAAATGGGTAAACAGTGTTGTTATACTTATAGTGATTTTTTAAACCTAGACCAACAAAGTCAAGTGATTTCGTTATTGAATAAAGAGCATATAACGGAGTATGAATTATTCGGTGGGGTAGAGGATTGTCAAAGAAAAGTCTTACGATTTGGTACAAAAGAAACCTTATTTTATGAAGAAGAATACCCCCTTTCTATACTTTTAGTAACTCCCAAAAGTATGAAATTTGCAGAAACATTAAGTCATAGAGACTACTTAGGTGCAGTTCTAAATTTAGGAATTGACCGAGGAAAAATTGGGGATATTTTTATTCAAGATAAATTAGGATATATTTGCTGCGTGAATAAGATATCAGCATTTATTCAAAATGAATTAACTAGAATTAAACATACGTCTGTATCCTGTGAAGAAATCTCTCATCATAACTTTAAAAGAGAGTATCATTTTAAGGAAAAAGAATGTATTGTATCCTCATTGCGATTAGACGTGGTAATTGCCGGTTGTATGAAGCTTTCTAGAAGTAAGGTATCAGATTTAATTAAAAGCAAAAAATGCTTTTTAAATGACCAATTAATAGAAAAAGAAAGTATACAACTCCACGACAATGACGTAATAACGCTACGTGGATATGGTAAATTTATTTATGTAGGTTGTATCAAAACTACCAAATCTGGTAAATTGTATATTAAAATAAATCAATATGTTTAGGAGGAATATTATGCTTACACCAGTAGAAATCAAACAAAAAACATTTAAATCAGGAATTGGATATAGTAAAGAAGAAGTAGACTCATTTTTAGAAGAAGTGGCTTCTGCATACGAAGAATTGTACAAACAAAATGTAGAATATAAAGATAAAATAAATATGCTAAATGAAGGCTTACAGCATTACAAAACCATTGAAGCATCCTTACAAAAGGCTTTAATTTTAGCAGAAAAAACAGCTGATGATACCATTAAATCAGCAGAAGAAAAAGCAAAAAATATTGAGCAGGATGCAATAAATCGTGCAAATTCTATGAATTTAGAAGCAAAAATGGAACTAAATAATATACATAACCAAACTATTACTTTAGTACAACAATACGCCAAATACAAAGCTCAATTTAATCAATTTATTGCAACACAACAAGAAATTCTTAACAATAGAAGCTTTGAATTAAATTTCTCTAACTTAGAAGCCTTTAATTCAAGCTTAGATTCTACAGAAGAAGGAAAAGCAATGAGAGAAGAAATACAGCAAGAGATTCTTAAAGCAAATCAATCTCAATTAGGTGGTTCCTCTGTAGAAGCAATTGCAGCTGCGCAAGAGCCAGTTCAAAATGCCATTGAAGCAGATACAAGCTCAAGTGAAGAGCCAAAATTATCATCAGAAGACAGCTCTTCTGATAAAGGATTAGCTGGATTTGATTTCGTAAGCTAATGGCACGGAGAAGAAAACATGAAAGAAAAAAATATTGGCTGGTATATAAAAAGCTTATGCATTTTGTTCATACTGATAGGGATTGATCAAGGGAGTAAGCTGATTGCCAGCTTACATTTAAAGGATAAATCTTCGATTCCAATTATTAAAAATGTATTTGAATTGGAATACTTAGAAAACAAGGGTGCTGCCTTTGGAATTTTTCAAGGGAAACAATTATTTTTGATTCTATTTACTGGAGTCATTATATTAGCACTATTTTGGGGGTATACAAAACTTCCGCTAAATAAGCGTTTTTTGCCTCTTAGAATTTGTTTATTATTGATTATTGCAGGGGCTATTGGCAATTTAATTGATCGTATTGCATATCAATATGTAGTGGATTTTCTATACTTTAAATTAATTCAGTTCCCAATTTTTAATATAGCTGATTGTTATGTTACCATATCAGCTGTTGTAATGATTTTATTAGTTTTATTTTATTATAAAGACGAAGATTTTTCATTTATAAAAATAAAAGAAAAAAATGGAGGCCAGGTGTAGATTTATTTTGCATCAAACTAAAACATGGAAGAAATTACATTATTTGTAGAAAAAGAAAATAATCAAATGCGAATTGATAAGTATTTGTGTGAAGTATTACCAGAGTATTCTAGGTCTTATTTACAAAAATTATGTAAGGAATCTTGTGTTACAGTAAACAAAAAAGAAGTAAAGGCAAACTATAAAGTAAGCGAAGGCGACACTGTTTTATTAACCTTACCTGAGCCCAAAAGTCTTGATATTAGTCCAGAGGATATTCCTCTGGATATTTTATATGAAGACGAGGATGTGTTATTAGTAAATAAACCAAAAGGAATGGTGGTACATCCTAGTGCAGGACACACTAGTGGAACATTAGTAAATGCTCTTTTATATCACTGTAAAGATAACTTATCGACTATTAATGGTGTATTACGACCTGGAATTGTCCATCGAATTGATATGGATACCACAGGGGTATTAATTGTATGCAAAAATGATTACTCCCACCAATTTATTTCAGAACAGTTAAAGGAACATACCATAACACGCAAATATCATTTAATCGTTTATGATAACCTAAAAGAGGATGAGGGAACTATTACAGGTCCCATTGGACGTCATCCAAGAGAAAGAAAGAAAATGGCCATTGTTCCAAATGGAAAAAATGCTGTAACTCACTATAAGGTATTAGAACGATTTTCTAACTATACTTATGTAGAGTGTCAACTTGAAACAGGCAGAACTCATCAAATTCGTGTTCATATGGCAAGTATTCATCATCCATTACTAGGTGATACCGTATATGGCCCTCAAAAAAAATCTCAATTTTCTTTACAAGGTCAAACGTTACATGCTATGGTACTAGGCTTTATTCATCCAACTACAAAGGAATATATGGAATTTAGTTCACCCTTACCTAAATACTTTCAAGAAATATTAAGCAAATTAAGAAATGGAATCTAGTAAATTTTCACATTTATAGTATACAGATTTGATTTTTTATTGTATAATATTATCAATAAGATTTATTTACACAGAAGGGAGAATGATACCATGAAAACGAATCAGATTATTACAATAGGACGACAATTTGGAAGTGGCGGAAAAGTAATAGGAGAAACATTAGCAAAAGAATTAGAAATTCCCTTTTATGACAAAAAAATATTATCAATTGCTGCAAAAGAAAGTGGTATGTGCGAGGAATTATTTGAAGACTTTGATGAAAAGCCTACCAATAGTTTTCTGTATTCCCTTGTTATGGATCCATATTCGCTAGGATATGGCAATACCAATGGTTTTAATGGGTTAGATATGCCTATTAACCAAAAAATCTTTTTAGCAGCCTTTGATGCAATTAAAAAAATTGCAAACGAAGGTCCTTGCGTTATTGTAGGTAGATGTGCTGATTATGCGTTAGATATGTATGAAAATTGCATTAATTTATTTATTCATGCTCCAATTGATATTAGAATCAAACGTATTATGGAAACAGAATCTATCAATGAACAAAAGGCTAAGGAATTAATTCAGAAAAAAGACAAACAACGTGCTAGCTACTATAACTATTATACTACAAAAAAATGGGGAGATATTAAAAGCTATGATTTATGCATTGATAGTAGTATTCTTGGCGTAGATGGTACAGTTGCATTAATCAAACAATTTATTTCTATGAAAGAAAATTAAAAATAACCGAAATATGATTATGCAAGAAAATTTTCCAAATAAAAATATGAAAGTCAGGAATTCGTTCCTGGCTTTTTGTGTTATAACATTTTGCGTCTTATGTAAAATGTTATAAGAAAATGTTAAAAGGAAGCATAAGAAGATATAATTTCAACTATTCGCAAAACACAGCTTTAACGAATAATACGATATGAAAATAACAAAAAACTCATGTAAAGTCAATTTCACCTTTACATGAGTTTACAAATGTTTATTTTATTTTTCCATTACATTTTTCATTTTTGTAATCGCCTTTTGTGGCGCACTGTATGTAAAGTAATCGTATCTATAATATCCATAGCCATCAATATTACCAAGCTTACGTCCATACTGAATTTGTTTTGCTAAAATATCGGTGTCTGTTTTCCATTCAGAGGTTTCAGAGCTTCCAGCTTTATATACAGCTAAACCAATATATAAATTAACAATTTTTTTAGAGTTTAAATTACTCCATCTAGTACATACTTTATCATATGGAGCTGTAGAATGCTTAAATCCCCAATAAATTTGTGGACAGATATAATCGATATACCCTGGATTATTAAGCCATGTTTTAATATCTACATAATGCTGTAAATCACTAGTTAAGTTGTCAATATTACCTGCAGGACTAATTCCAAATACAACAGATTTATCTTCGTCTTTGATTGCCTTATATACTTGTTTTACCAAAAGATTTACGTTGCTTCGTCTCCAGCTTGCAATAGACTTGTAATTTGTTCCGTTTTCTTTGCATTTTTCTACATAAGCCTTATATTCTGGTGCATCAAATGCGGTTTTTACATTACTTGAACTAAAGGTTGGATAGAAATAATCATCAAAATGAATTCCATCTACATCATAATTTTGTACAATTTCCTTTACACCATTGGTAATTAGGTTTCTTACTGCTGGTTTTGAAGGATTATAATACAAATTACCATTGTAGCTTAATACATTACGTTTTGTAGAGGCATTACTGTTCCATTTTCTCGCTGGATGGCTGGCAGGAAGTGCGCTATAGCTAGTTGAACCTAAGGTAACACGATATGGATTAATCCATGCATGAATCTCTAAATTACGCTTGTGTGCAGCTTCTACCATATATTCTAATGGATCATAGCCAGGATTTTTTCCCATTGTTCCTGAAACGTACTTAGACCAAGGAAAATAATTGGAGCGATACATAGCATCACTAAATGGACGAACTTGTACAATTACTGCATCCATATTTAGGGAAACACATTTATCAAACATTTGATTTATTTTATTTTCAAATTGGGCTTTTGTTTTAGCAGTAGCACCGTATTCTAAATAGGAAATCCATATAGCATTCCATTCCATTTCCACCTTCACTACTTTTACTCTTTTATTTCCAGCCTTATCCGTTACCAATACAGAATAATACCCACCTTTTGTAGCTGTAAATTTTTTTGTTTTTGTAATATCTTTTGCTTTTAGATTCCAAATTGCACTATTTGCATCGTTTACCTTTCCATTAAACCAAAGGATACTTTTAATTCCACTATCATCCTTTGCAGTAACGGATACAGTTGCTTTTTGAGCCATTACCTTATAGTTAACCCAAACACTAGGCTGTTTTGTATCAATATTATTGATTTGAAAGGATTTTACAGCGGTTTTTCCTGTAACAGTTTGGGTATATACAGTGTAAATTCCATTTTCCTTTATGGTTATGGTTCCTGTAGCCTTTGCACTGCTTTGTTGAGTTACCTTTACTGTTGTTCCACTAGCTTTAAAAGCAGCTGCTGTCTTTTTTCCACTTTGCACCTTTATGTTTTTTATTTTATCTTTGGCAGTAGTGTCAATTTTTACTTTTACGCTGCCTTTGGTTGGGTTTAAAGTGCTTTTTGTTATTTTTATCGTTGGTGTAATCGGTGCTGTTGCTCCATAAATTGAAGCTTCATTTCCGAAAGTACTTAATAAGGCAACCATACAAATCATTATTATCATGTTTGCAAAAAAGGCCTTTTTATGGTTCAAATATTGTTTCATAATAATCCTCATTTCTAACATATTTGTTTCTTTATTTCTAGTTCTTTATTTCTAGCGTTTTGGTGGATAGGTGCTAAAACATTTTACTACTGTGTCATATACTGATTTTCCCACCTTATCAAGCTTTGATGTATTCTTTAAAATAGCTGCATCACTACTA
>JAFPBJ010000171.1 GCA_017390525.1 Lachnospiraceae bacterium
GGGCAAAAGCAAAGAGTTGCCATTTGCAGGGCTTTGGCAATGAATCCGGAAGTCATTTTGTTTGATGAGCCGACCTCTGCATTGGATCCGGAAATGGTAGGGGAAGTTCTGGATGTTATGAAGGAACTTGCAAAAAGTGGAATTACCATGGTTTGTGTGACTCATGAAATGGGGTTTGCGAAAGAAGTAGCCTCTAGAATTATTTTTATTGATAAAGGGAAAATTGCAGAAGATGGAACGCCAGAGGAAGTCTTCGGAAATCCGAAAAATGCAAGGTTAAGAGAATTTTTATCGAAGATACTATAATCGCGAAAGGATACCAGAATGTAGTGATAGAGATAGGAGACTTTTTTTAACGGGAGTAAGAAAGGTTCGCTGCAGCGATGAATAGGGATTTCATATATATTTGTATAGATTAAAAAGGAGCCGGAAATGTAGGAAATCATTGAAAATCCTGAATTTCCGGCTTCTTTTTTTATGCTCGCATGAAAAAACACGCCCTGAGAAATTGCAAAATATGAAAAAGTAGACCGAATAGGGCGAATTTAGAGTTTTTTAGAATTGCGAAAGCACAAAGTGCGGAGCAATTCGTAGGTATCAGGTGGTTAAAATACCTTTTGACCCTGGTATCATGAAATACTGTCAATATGTTTTTTCAAAGAGCGGATATAAGCTTCACCAAGCATACTTGGCTGTAGTTTTTTATGGGTCAGAATTCCAATTCGAATGGTTTCGTCTGCATCCAATGGAATGGCAATAATATCCTGTCCATTTAATTCCTTGCTGATGATTCCGCTGGATATGGTATAGCCATTTAGTCCGATTAATAAATTAAAAAGTGTCGCACGGTCACGAACACGGATATTTTTCTTACGTTCTAAGGTGCTTAGAATTTCCTCTGAAAAATAGAAGGAATTATATTCTCCCTGTTCAAAGGATAGATAAGGGTAGGGTTCTAAATCCTCTAGGGTTACTTTGTTTTTTTTCGCCAATGGATTATGGGAACTTATAAAAATATGAGGTTTTGCTTGAAATAGTTCTTCAAATTTTAAGTTATTTTCCCGAATTAATTTCATCAAAATGGTTTCATTGAACTCATTCAGATATAAAATACCGATTTCGCTTTTTAGTCTTGTGACATCTTCAATGATTTCGTGGGTCGCGGTTTCCCGGAGGCTAAAATCATATTCCTCTCTTCCATATTCCTGAATAAAGTCAACAAAAGCGTTGATGGCGAAGGAATAATGCTGGGTAGAAACGCAGAAATTCCGTTTTACAGGAGTGGATTTTAAATATCGTTCCTCTAATAAATTGGTCTGTTCGAGTACCTGCCTGGCATACCCTAGAAATTCTTCCCCTTCTTTTGAGATATAAATGCCTTTGTTGGTCCGATTAAAAATCGTGATTTGTAATTCTTTTTCTAATTCTTTTATGGCATTGGTGAGGCTTGGCTGTGAAATAAACAAGGACTGGGCAGCCTCGCTGATGGTTCCTTTTTTCGCTACCATTACTACATATTTTAACTGCTGTAGTGTCATAAATCGTATCCGGCCTTTCATATAATATAGTATGGACGCATAGTTTTAAAACTTTTGTCTTGTATTTCATGATAGCATTGAGAAAGAAATAATTCAACTGAAATAATTCATTGCCTAAATCTTAGAAAGAGGATGAAGCAAGGTTGCTTACTTATAATTAATTTATAAGCAAAAGAGAAAAAAGTCTGTTATTTACGGGTTTACAAAAAAATAAATAAGAATGATTATTAAAAAAATACAAAAAATCCTTGACAGAAGGAGATGTTAATGATAATATTTAATCAGTAACAATTACTAATAAAAACAAAAGCAAAAGCAAAAGAAATAAGAGAATGAAAAGGAGAATGCGTTATGAGTAAATATGTATGTCAGGTATGCGGATATGTACACGAAGGAGACGAGGCACCAGAAGTTTGTCCACAATGTAAAGCACCAGCTTCTAAATTCAC
>JAFPBJ010000172.1 GCA_017390525.1 Lachnospiraceae bacterium
ATATTAATCTTTGTAATTGGATTACTTGAGCTTACAAATCGTACTGAAAAACATTATTCCAAATTGGAAGAAAACTAGAAAAAGGAGGAAATAAGTATGGTTAAGAAAAAACATATGAGCAATATATTAATCGCCCTTCTTGCAATTTTAGTTTTGGTATTTTTATATCTTCCAATTGTAATTGTAATCGTATATGCCTTTAATGCAGATACGGTAAACTGCTTTCCTATGAATGGATTTTCTCTTAAGTGGTTTCAAGTGATGGCGGAAAATAAAGATTTGATTTTAGCCTTAGAGCATTCTCTTATTATCGCAGTGGTAAGTACTTTGATTGCTTGTATTCTTGGGGTACCAGGAGCCTATGCTATGTATTGCTATAATTTTCCAGGAAAGGAGCTATTAAATCGAATTGTAATGTTGCCACTTATTTTACCTGGAATTTTAACAGGTATTGCAATGCTTACATTTTTTAAGGCATTAGGTGTAACCCAAGGAATGACAGCAGTTATCTTAGGTCACTCCACCTTCCTGATTGCCACGGTATTGCCGCAGGTCTATGCAAGACTAAGAAGAATGGATCATAACATTATTGAGGCGGCGCAGGATTTAGGGGCAACAGGCTTTCAGACCTTTGTACATATTATTTTGCCAAATGTAAAAACAGCAATTATTAGTTCAGCATTACTTTCCTTTACCCTATCAATGGATGAAATACCAGTTACATATTTCTTAAATGGCGTATTTTCTACCCTACCAATTCAGATTTGGGGTATGACAAGAAATGGTATTACACCAGAGGTAAATGCAATTTCAAGTATTATTTTTGCAGTTTCATTAGTGGCAATTCTAATCTCAAATATGCTAAATAAGGAGGATTAGACTATGGAAAAAACACTGATTCAGTTAGAGCATATACACAAAAGCTATGGAAAGCAAACCATTATTGAGGACCTTAGCTTAGAGGTAAGGGATGGAGAATTTCTTACTTTATTAGGACCCTCTGGCTGTGGAAAAACTACGTTACTTCGTATGATTAATGGGTTTGAAACGCCAGATAAGGGAGAGGTGTTACTAGATGGAGTCAATCAGGTAGCAATTCAACCCAATAAGCGAGAGGTCAATACAGTTTTTCAAAGCTACGCATTATTTCCTCATTTAACAGTAAGGGAAAATATTGAATTTAGCTTGAAAATGAAAAAGGTAGATAAAAATGAAATCAAAGAACGTGTGGATGAAGTGCTAGAATTAACAAACCTTGAGGCGCTAGCTAGTAGAAAGCCAGGCAAGCTATCAGGTGGGCAGCAGCAAAGGGTGGCAATTGCAAGAAGTCTTGTAAATAAGCCAAAGGTACTGCTTTTAGATGAGCCTCTAGGAGCCTTGGATTTAAAATTACGAAAGCAAATGCAAATCGAGCTTAAAAAAATGCAACGTAGGTTAGGGATTACTTATGTTTATGTAACTCACGATCAAGAGGAAGCCCTTACGATTAGTGACAGAATTGTAGTGCTAAATAAAGGGAATATTGAACAAATTGGAGAGCCCTTTGAAATTTATCATTCACCAAAAACAGAATTTGTTGCTTCCTTTTTAGGGGAATCTAATTTCTTTGAAGGAAAATATGAAAATGGAGTTTTTCATTATGGTGATGCAAAAATTCCTGTAGAGGCAAATGGAACAAAGGATGCTAATTTGCTTTCTGTCAGACCAGAATATATTAATATTAATCTAGGGAAAACGGAGGAAAATGCACTAGAAGCGATGGTAACTGAGGTTACCTATCTTGGGCAAACCAATCGAATAGAGCTTAAGCTTAAGGATGGGAAAAAGGTGTATGCTTTATCAGAAATAGAGGAGCTAGAAAAAGGGAAAAAGGTATTTCTTACTTTTCATTCTAAGGAATGCACTCTATTAAAGAAGCAAGAACAATAAAGCAATACAAGTAAAGGAGAGATTGATTATGAAAAAGGTAGAATTTATTATACGACCAGATAAATTAGAAAAGCTAAAGGTTATTTTAAATGAATATCATATAGGAGGTATTACTGTAACTAGTGCCATGGGTTGTGGTAATCAAAAGGGTAGTACCGATGTAGCCAATTATAAGGGAATTGAGGTTGCAAACCTAAACCTTATTCCTAAAATTAAGGCAGAGGTTGTAGTAAATGATGAGGATGTAGAAAAAATCCTTGCATTAATTTATGAGAATTTGTCTACAGGAACAGTAGGAGATGGAAAGGTATTTGTAAGCTCTATTGATGATGTAATGCGAATTCGTACTGGTCAGAGAGGGAAAAAAGCAATCTAAGAATAGTCTAGAAATGGAGGATTAGTGTGAAAAATATATTTTTCACACCTAAGATTTGTGCTACGCACAAACTTTTATGCGCAAAATACAGCGCAGGAATGGAGAATATTATGGAAAAACGTGGAGCAATTGAAATTGAAAACCTAGATAAAGCCTTCGGAGAAAATCACGTTGTAAATCACATTTCTTTATCAATCAATGCAGGTGAGTTTATTTCCTTTCTTGGACCTTCTGGTTGTGGTAAAACTACAATTTTAAGAATGATTGCAGGTTTTGAAACCATAGATGGTGGAGATATTAAAATTGATGGTGAAAGTGTGATTCATCTTCCACCTCATAAGCGTCAGGTGAATACGGTATTTCAGCATTATGCCCTTTTTCCTCATTTAAATGTGTATGATAATGTGGCATATGGCTTGAAAGCGAAAAATGTGAGCAAGGCAAAAATCAAAGAAGAAGTTACAAAGGCATTAGAGCTCGTTCAATTAGACGGCTTTGAAAAAAGAATGATTTCTCAAATGTCAGGGGGACAAAAACAAAGGGTTTCTATTGCGAGAGCTATTGTAAATAAACCACCAGTGTTGCTTCTTGATGAGCCTTTGACCGCTCTTGATATGAAGCTTAGAAAAGAAATGAGATATGAGCTAAGAAATATTCAGCAAAAGCTGGGAATTACCTTTATTTATGTAACCCACGACCAAGAGGAAGCTATGGTAATGAGTGATAGAATTGTGGTATTAAATGGTGGGAATATTGAACAGGTTGGAAAGCCTAAGGAGATTTATCAAAGTCCAAGGTCAGCCTTTGTTTCGGATTTTATTGGGGAGACCAATTCCTTTGATGGTATGATTTATCAGGTACAGGGAGATTTGGCAACCTTGCAGTGTGAATCTGGACAGTTTATGGCAAAGACTACATTATTTAAAGAGAAAGAGTTTGTAAATATTTCTATTAGACCTCATCAGGTAAAATGGAAGGAAGAAATGCAAGAGGGCTTTCATTTAAAGGGTGTGGTAAAGGATTATATTTTTACAGGTTCCTTTGTAAATGCAGTGGTGGAATTAGTAAATGGGCGAGAGGTAAGAATTGCCCGCCTTGCTGGAGAGGGACTTCCTAAGGTGGGACAAACCGTCTTTTTATATTGGAATCCAGAGGATACGGTAGTAATGAAGAATCCAGCTGGAGATTTTGGTAATATGATGGAAAATATGGATTTAGGCGAATGGGTGAAGAAGTAATATTATTTTGATTATTGCAAAATGCAACTTTATTAAGTTGTACAAAACAAGATTATGAGTGTTTTGCAAATGTCTAAGTAATTTAATAAGAATGGAGGAATAGTATGGAAGTTTTGAAAAATTATATTAATGGTGAATGGGTAGAGTCTGTGACAGGGCGAAAGAGAGAAATTATTTGTCCTTCCAATGGTGAGCTATTAGCGTATACCACAGAAAGTAATGAAGAGGATGCCAAGGCAGCAATAAAAGCAGCCAAAGAAGCCTTTTACGGAGAGGGAGTTTTTAGAAGAATGGCAGCAGTAGAGCGTAGTGCCTATCTTTTGAAAATTGCTGATTTAATGGAAGAAAGGGCAGAGGAGCTAGCCAAAACAGATACCTTAGATAATGGAAAGCCCCTAAGAGAGGCTGAGGGAGATGTATCAGATGCCATTGAATGCTTCCGTTATTATGCAGGCTTAATTGATAAGCCAACGGGTGGTGTTTATGATGTAAATCAAGGGTTTGGACCAATGCAGACCTATACAGTTCATGAGCCTGTAGGAGTGTGTGCACAGATTACTCCTTGGAACTATCCTTTACTTATGGCAGTGTGGAAATTAGCACCTGCTTTGGCGGCAGGAAACTGTGTAGTCTTTAAACCAAGTGAACACGCTCCATTATCTACCATTAAATTATTCGAGATTTTCCACGAAGCAGGGCTTCCAAAAGGAACAGCCAACCTTGTATTAGGAAATGGACCAGAGGTAGGTGCTGTGTTTGCAGAAAGTGAAGATGTGGATATGATTACCTTTACAGGTAGCACCAGAACAGGACAGTCCATTGCTAAGGCGGCAGCAGGCAATTTGAAAAAGGTTGGGTTAGAATTAGGTGGAAAATCCCCTCTTGTGGTATTTGCGGATTGCGCCCTTGACGCAGCAGTAGAGTGGGCAATGATAGGAATCTTTTTCAATGCAGGACAGGTGTGCGCAGCTACCTCTAGATTAATTATTGAAGAAAGTATTAAGGATGAATTTTTGGAAAAATTGGTTCAGAAGGCAAATGCCATTACTCTTGGACCAGGTATGAACAATCCTGATATGGGTGCCATTATTACAGAGGCACAAATGAATAAAATTTTAGACTATATCGAGTCAGGAAAACAAGAGGGAGCAACCCTACTTTGTGGTGGAGAACGCTATACAGAGGGAAGCTGTAAGGATGGCTTCTTTATCAAACCAACTATTTTTGACAATTGCACAAAGGATATGCGCATTGTGAAGGAGGAAATTTTTGGACCTGTATTAAGTGTGTTAACCTTCAAAACTGAGGAAGAGGCCATTGCCCTTGCTAATGATACAGAATATGGATTAGCTGGTGCAGTCATTACAAAGGATGGTGCAAGAGCACTTCGAGTTATGAAAGAGCTAAGAGCAGGAATTACCTGGATTAATTGCAGTCAACCAACCTTTTGTCAGGCACCTTGGGGTGGCTACAAAAAAAGTGGTGTAGGCAGAGAATTAGGAATTCATGGCTTAGAAGAATATCAAGAAGTAAAGCAGGTAAATATCAATTTAAATCCAGAAGCACAAGTAGGCTGGTTTGAGCACTAAAATAAAAGCATTGTAAAATACCAATATTTCAAGTACTATAATACTGTAATCTCACTGAGAAAGGTGTAATGCAGTATGGATACTACAAAACCAATAAAAACAACTCCTATCCTAGAAGAAAAGCTACGAAAACCTTTGGCAACCACATACCGAAAAGCTCTATGGCGACCATTTATAAAGGCGATAGAGGAGTATGGGCTAATAGAGGAAAATGACAGGATAGGAGTTATTTTTGATGATAGAGAGGAAACCTATCTTCTAGGTAATCTATTAAAGGAATATGAGCTTCATATGAAACGAAATGTAACAGTGCATTTCATTATGGAACAAGAAGAGCTAGAACAGTCTATAAAAGAGCTAGGTTTAACAAAACTTACCTCTTCTTATACCTTTGACTCGGTGGTTGAGCATATTTTATATGCTATGCTTTATCAGGGGAAATATGAAACTCTTATGCCAAAGCAGTATCTAGATAAGGAAACGCTGCTACAGGGCATAGCTCCCTTATATCTAATTCGAAGAAGGGATATGAAAAAGTGGATAGAAAGGTGCGGGATTCAAGGGAAAAATACAGAAGAAAGCCAAGAATTACAGGAGGTTCAAAAAATCCTAATCCACCTAAGAAGCATTAATCCGCAGATAGAAGAGCACATTTTTAGAAGTGCTCAAAATGTAAATCTAGAAGCCTTGATTAGCTATGAAAAGGACAGAAATAAGTATCATTTTTTAGATTATTATAGAGAAAGACTTTAAACAGCCTTTCTCTTTTTTGTGAGCAAAAATCCACTTGTGATAGCGGTAAAAGGTGCCACTGTGACTAACCCAAAGCTACCCACAATGGTGTCAATGATTTCTGCAGATACATATTTATAATTTAAAATATTATAAATTGGAGTGCCTTGCGCCATAAATACCATTAATAAAGCAATGTACCCACCAGAATAAGCTAGAAGTAGGGTAGTGGTCATAGTTCCCATAGCACAGCGACCAACATTTATACCAGAACGTATGGCTTCTTTGGCAGAAATATCTGGCTTTTTCTGTACCACCTCATATACTGCCGAGGTAATATCCACCGCCAAATCCATAATAGCACCAGAGGAGCCAATAAAAATACTAGCCATGAAAACTTGTGTCAAATTCAAGTCTTGAAATCCACTATATAACAGGCTTTCCGAGGAGGTCATAATTGCGCCATGTATTTTAAATTGGGTAGTAAAAATAATGCCTAATAAAGCAGTTACCACCACACCAAGAATGGCGCCACTCACAGCAGAAAGACACCGCATATTAAAGCCATATACTAGAGCAATAATCAGTACAGTCAGTATTACAGTGATAAGAAGGCCAATATAAATAGGATGATAGCCTTTTAAGAGAGCAGGACAAAGTATTTTCCAAATGCATAAAATGGTAAATACAAAAGAAAAAATGGCTCGAAAGCCTGTTTTTCCTGCAAAAATAATTAAAAGTGCCACAAATAAAAGGGCTAAAATAAATTCATAATTCATACGGTAGTGGTCAATTAAATTAACAGACAAAATCTCATCCTTTTCATAATTTACCAGCACCAAAGCGGTATCTCCCACCTGAAATATTTTATCAGATTCCAAAGAACCATTTAATAAATTAAAGCCGTCAAAGCTTTTTCCTTTAAATTTTCCATTTAAAAAGGTAACAGTACAGGTTTGTTCTCCAGATTTTATGAGACCTGTACTAATAATTCTATCATTATATACCTTCGTTACCCTAGCCTTACAGTGCAGGGAACCCTTGTAATTTCCTGCCTTTTCATAGCCAGTGGGCATTACCAACAAAATGATAATGCCCACGACACAAAGGATAACAGGAAGTTTGTAATTAAGTTGTTTCATATGAATCTTCCTTCTATATTTTTATTTCACTTTTGTTAATTTTGCTAATTTATTATAAATATCAGTATTATCGTAATATCCTTCAAACTGTGATTGACCTAAACCTTTTGCAAAGACTGGAACAGGTAATCCTGTGTGAGAGTAAGAAGTAAAGCTAATACCTGATTTGTTATTTAATAAGTGAGTAATGGTTACAGTAAGAGGCTCGTAGCTTCCATATAAAATGTATTCTTCCTGATTGCTAGATTTTTCGCCCTTGATTGTTTTGTCATAAGCAGCCTTAAGTAAATTATATTCGTAGTCAGTAAGTACTAATCTTTGGTTTTTAGTAGAAGCTTTATTTGCCTCAGTTACAAGACCAAAGTTTTTCTGGATGTCAGAAAGAACAGTTTCAAATGGAGTGTTATTTTTCTTATAATTTGCAACATATTCTGAATCGAATTTGGCATAAGAAATCTTTTGATTTTGTAGGTTATCTAAATATGTATCATAATTAGTTCCAGAATAACCAATAGTAAGTCCACCAGTTTCATGGTCACCAGTTACAATGATTAAGGTTTCCTTTGGATGCTTGTTGTAGAATTTTACTGCCTCTTGTACTGCATCGCTAAGTGCCTTTGTATCAGAGATAGATGAACCAGCATCATTAGCATGGCAAGCCCAGTCAATTTTACCACCTTCTACTAACATAAAGAAGCCATTTTTGGTACCCATGACATCGATACCTTTTTTTACATAATTCTTTAGTGCCCATTCTGAAGAAGCTCTATCGTTTTCATAAGACATTGCATTACCATCAGCAAGCGTTTCAGCTACAACAATTGCTTTTTTTGTTTTGCTATTAAGCTTACTTGCTTCAGCCTGAGTAGTGGCAACAGTGTAACCAGCCTTCTTTGCTAAATCATAAATGCTGGTTTTATCATTGTTTTTACCAGTTGGCTCCATTAAAGCTCCACCTGCAAAATATTCAAAATTACTTTTTACTAGCTCTTCACCGATTTCATAGTTATTTTTTCTACTAGCCTGATGAGCGTAAGCAGCGGCTGGAGTTGCATGGTTAAGGTTAACTGTGGTTACAACACCGATTTTATAATTTTTTTGTTTTTTCAACTTTTCAGCAATGGTTACAAATTTCTTAGTCTTAGAAATATCCATATTAATAGTACCACTATGGGTTTTCTTTCCTGTTAAAATAGAAGTAGCGGTAGAAGCTGAGTCAGGTGCAAAGGAAGTGGCATCGTAGGTTTGTGCACTACCTGCAACTGGGAACTTCATAAATGATAAAGGATTACTTTTTGGAGAATAGGATGGGTCGGAAGTATTTTGTACTACGCTTACACTGTCTTTGGCATCCTTTCCGTAATAATCAGCAGCAGCTTGAATTTGTGGATAGCTCATACCGTCTCCAATAAATAAGAAAATATATTTTGGTACGGTAGTCTTAGTTGCTGCATCAGCGATTACAACAGGAGCAGACTCTACTGGTGTGGTTGGTGCCTTTGGAACACTAAAATAAAGTGTAGTGGCTACTAAAGTACTAGAA
>JAFPBJ010000016.1 GCA_017390525.1 Lachnospiraceae bacterium
CAATTATTTATGAAAAATTAAAAGAATATAGTAAAAGTGATTTTTACCCCTTTCATATGCCAGGGCACAAAAGAAGATTTGATTATGAAATTCCTCATATGGCAAAAATGGATATTACGGAAATTGATGGATTCGACAATTTACATGCTGCCAGTGGAATCATTCTTCAGTCTATGAAAGAGCTAAGTAAGGTATATGGTACGAAGCAAACCTTTTATTCTGTTAATGGCAGCAGTGCAGGAAATTTAGCAGCGATTGCCAGTGTGTGTCACCATAAGGATGGGATTTTAGTGGGGCGAAACTGCCATAAATCAGTCTATCACGCCATCCAGCTGCTGAATCTGGTACCTTATTATATTGTGCCTGAATATTCTGAAAAATACGATATTTTTTATGAAATATCAGAAAAAAAGCTAGAGCAAATGTTAAAGGAGCATACAGATATCAAAGCAGTAGTGATTACTTCCCCTACCTATGAGGGAGCAGTGATGGATATTGCTACCATTGCTAGGATATGTCACCATTATGGGAAGGTGTTAATTGTGGATGAGGCACATGGAGCACATTTTCCTTTTAGTGATGATTTTCCAGAAAGCGCCATTACAAAGGGTGCAGATTTAGTCATTCAAAGTGTGCATAAAACCTTGCCATGTCTTACACAAACCGCATTGTTGCATTTATGTAGCAACCGAGTAAAAGAAGAAACACTACAGGAAAAACTGTCAATCTTTGAGACAAGTAGTCCGTCCTATCTTTTTCTTGCCACTACAGAACAGGCAATTGCATATGTAACGAATCAGAAAGAAGAATTATTTTCAGAATATTTCAGACAATTAACTGAATTACGAAGACAGTTATCCACATTTTCACACATAAAAACGGTTGATAATGTGGATAACTCGGTGAACTTTTATGATTATGACTGGTCTAAAGTGATGTTATCCACAAAAAACAGTAATATCTCTGGAAAAGAATTGTATGACATTTTAAGAAATCGGTATCATTTGCAACTGGAAATGGCAGCAGAAACCTATGTACTTGCCATGACCAGTGTAATGGATGAAAGGGAAGGCTTTGAACGATTGCTTCAAGCGTTAAAAGAAATTGACGCAACGTTAAAGAAAGCGGAGTCAAAAGTCGATATAATAATAGATAAAGACTTACCAGAACAGGTTTGCACTCCGTATGAAGCTTCTTTAAGGAGCAAAGAGTGGATACCTTATAATCAGGCGAAGGGAAGAATCAGTGGCAAAATGATATCCCTATATCCTCCAGGCTGTCCTATGGTGGTGCCAGGAGAGGTAGTGACTGAGGCAGTAGTAAATCAGATACATAGATGTAAGGAAATGGGGCTTACGCTTACAGGAATTGAGGAAGATAAAATAAGTGTACTTGTATAAAATTTAGTGAGACGAATCACACAATATGTAAAAGAAATGGAGAACAAGATAAATGTCAGGTATTTTTATTACTATGGAGGGACCAGATGGTTCTGGGAAATCAACACAAATTGAATTACTTAAGGACTACTTAAGTGAAAAGGGATATGATATAATTGTAACGAGAGAGCCTGGAGGCACACAGATTAGTGAAAAAATCAGGCAGATTATTTTAGATAAAGAAAATGAAAAAATGAGCGATATGACAGAATTAATGTTATATGTAGCGGCAAGAGCCCAGCTAGTAGATGAAGTAATTAAGCCAGCTCTTGATAAAAATCAAGTGGTAATTAGTGACCGCTTTGTGGATTCTTCTGCAGTGTATCAGGGCATTGCCAGAGGACTGGGAACGAAGCTAGTATATGAAATGAATCAATATGCCATTTCTAGAATGCCAGACATTACCTTTTTATTAGATTTAGATGCGAAGGAAGGAATCAAGCGAAAGAAACATCAGGCAGCTTTAGACCGCTTAGAGCTAGAGAAGCTTTCCTTTCACGAAAAGGTGGTAGAAGGCTATAGAAGCTTAGCCCAGGAACAGGATAGAATTGTTTTAATCGATGCTACCTTACCAAAGGAAACAATTTTTGAAAGAATTATTTCTGTGTTACAGGAGCGCAAGATTATGAAGTAGAAGGGAGGAGTAGCTATGCCTTTAAAAGTAGATGCTACAAAAGCAGTAGCTAGCACAAGTGCTACTACGAAAGTAACAGAAAAGGATGACGCCTTTAAATTTACCCTAATCAGTAATATTGAAGAATCAGAGCTTAAGGAACGACTTGAAGGGCTTATGAAGGATATTACAGAGCAGGGTGAGAAAATAGCGAAACATATGGATATTAAGGATATGAGAAAATATCGCCAATCTGTAAAGGAATTTATGAATGAAATTATATCCCGTTCCCATAAGTTTTCTAGAGAAAACTTTTTGGATAAACGAGGTAGACATAGGGTATATGGTATTGTAAAATTAGTAGATAAGAACCTAGATGAATTAGCAGAAGAATTGATTAAGGATGAAAAGGATCATCTTGCTATATTAGCGAAAATTGATGACATTAGAGGGTTGTTACTAGATATTTCGACCTAAACCTATAGAATGGAGAAAAAATTATGAGTAGTTTTAAGGAAATAATTGGACAAGAACATATCATTTCTCATTTTACCAATGCAATCTCTCTTGAAAAGATTTCCCATGCCTATATCTTAAATGGTGAAAAGGGAACAGGAAAAAAAACAATTGCACAGGTAATTGCACAGGCAATTCAGTGTGAAGAAAAAACGGGAGATGCTTGTGGTCATTGTGAATCCTGCGTGCAGGCAGAAGGCAAAAATCAGCCTGATATTATATGGGTAACTCACCAAAAGCCTAACTCTATTGGTGTAGAGGACATTAGAACTCAGATTAATCAGGATATTTTAGTAAAGCCTTATAAAAGTCAGTATAAGGTATACATTGTAGATGAAGCTGAAAAAATGACAGTGGAGGCACAAAATGCATTACTAAAAACTATGGAAGAGCCTCCTCATTATGGAGTCATCATTTTACTGACTACCAACGCGGATAAATTTTTACCTACCATTTTATCTCGTTGTATGCTATTTAATATGAAACCAATTCAAGATAAATTAATTGAAGATTATTTAGAGCAGCATTTTTCTACAGACCCACAGCAAAGAAGCTTTTGCGTACAATTTGCCCAAGGGAATTTAGGAAAAGCAATTCGCTTAGTTAGCTCCGAGGAATTTCAGGCAATTAAGGAGGATTGCATCCATTTACTTAAGTATATGCGAGAAATGGAAGTTTATGAAATCATTGATGCAGTAAAAAATCTTACAAAATATAAATTACAAATCAATGATTATATTGATTTAATGATGATGTGGTATCGTGATATTTTAATTTTAAAAATTACTGCCAGTCCAAATAAATTAGTATTTAAAGAAGAATATAATTATTTATCAAAGGAAGCATCTAAAATTTCCTATGAAGGAATAGAGCTTATTATGAAAGCGATGGAAAAAGCTAAGGTGCGCTTCAATGCAAATGTTAATTTTGATGTTGCTATGGAGCTGTTATTATTTACTATAAAAGAAAACTAGAGTAGTTGGAGGAGTAACCTTGAAGGAAGTAATTGGAGTCAGATTTCGTGAGAACGGAAAGATATACTATTTTTGTCCCACTAAGGAGAAAATAGAAGTAGGCGACGCTGTCATTGTAGAAACCGCAAGAGGTGTGGAATTCGGACGTGTCGTTTTAGGAAAAAGAGAAGTAGAGGAGGACAAAATTACAGGAAGTCTAAAGCCTGTCATCCGTATTGCTACAAAAGCAGATGAAGAAAAGGAAAAGGAAAATAAGAGAAAAAGTAAAGAAGCCTTTAAAATTTGCTTAGATAAAATTAGTAAACATAAGCTAGATATGAAGCTAATCGATGCAGAATATACCTTTGATAATAATAAGGTACTATTTTATTTTACTGCAGACGGAAGAATTGATTTTAGAGAGCTAGTAAAGGATTTAG
>JAFPBJ010000173.1 GCA_017390525.1 Lachnospiraceae bacterium
GCAATTCCCTTTATTGCAGTGGAATCATTTTTTGAAAAAACTTCTTTTTCTTTGGTTGTCTTTGTGCTAGGCACAATGGTCGCCTCCTTTTATGCAAAAATTATTTCACCTGATTCAGTAATTTCTGTAATATTTACTAAAGACTCTACTCGCACCCCTGCGGTTCTCATAAGCTCTCCACCTATTTGAAAGCCTTTCTCAATCACAATTCCAGCTCCTACAATCTTAGCTCCCGCATCTAAAATGAGCTGTGTCAAACCAAGAAGTGCACAACCATTGGATAAAATATCATCAATCATTAATATTTTATCCTCACTAGACAAAAATTTCTTTCCCACTAGCACTTCAAAGGTAGTATGCTTAGAATAAGATTCCACTTGAGTGGAATACACCTCTCCTTCAATATTTTTCCCAACGGTTTTTCGAGCCACCACCATTGGTACCTGATATGTGGCTGCAACCATAGTGGCAATAGGAATTCCTGAGGTTTCAAGCGTTAGTACTTTTGTAATGCTTTCTCCTTCAAACCTTTTCTTAAATTCCTTTGCAATCTCTGCCAGCAATAACACATCTACCTGATGATTTAAAAAACTATCTACCTTAAGAATTTTTCCATCCACAATTCCATCTTTTTTTATTCGTTCTTTTAATAATTCCATTTTGCCTCTCATTCTGTCATTCATATGTCCTGACAAGATATCTATCCCTCTACCCCTTAATCCGTCGTGACTAAATCGAACCTATTATATAATAAACTAAAAATCTGTGTCAAGCTTTAAACAAACCTATCAATTATGAAAGCCGCCCCTAAGGTTAGTGGATACAAGGCATAAAAACACCATTGTAGCTTTTGACTGATTTCTCCTTTGTTCTCATTATATTGTAATACAATTGGAATACATAAAATGGCAGCAATTTGCATTAATGCTTGCATCACGCCTCCATTTAATAAAAATAGAAGTGCTCCTGTAAACACAGCTGTCACAGCCATTCCAATGCTTCTTTTTCCCTTTTCTTCATGATAACGAAACATAAATAATGCATAAAGCATTCCATAAATCGGCATTTCTCCTAACGCCGCAAAGACTAATATAATAGAAAGTACTACGATTCTTCCAGGCAAATTTTTGATTTTATCAAATAGAAATACAGACAATAAACAGATAAAGCATGCATACACTCCATTTAATGCAAATGGATTCTCGCTATGACAAAGTGAATATAATATTTGGGATAAAACCGCTAAAACTCCTAGTCTTAAAAAATATAAGGATAACTTTTTTGTATGTAAATAACCTTCTACGATTAAAAAGCAATACAAAGGTGCTGCTAATGCACCAATGGTATGTAACACAATTCCTGCCACACTGGTGACATCACAAAATTTCCACGCTATTAGCTCTAATAGCATGGAAACATATGCCATTATTTTTATTTGTAATCTACTAATTCCCTCTTGTGTATTCATTTTTCTTTTGTCCTTTCTTACGCTATATACATTTTTTACTTTATGTTAAGGTAACAATCATACCTTCATAGCCTGATTTTTTTAAATTAGAAAGCTCCTTCATAGCATCATCCACCTGATCAAATTCTCCCACCTGTACACTAAACAAATCTGCCATTGGTACAATAAAGCCTTGAAAGCCTTGCTCCTCTAACTCCTCAAGAAAATACATAGCATTTCCTTGGTTTGAAAAAACTCTAACCTGTACACTATATATTCTTTCCTCTTCTTGATCTTTTGCTGTATTCGTAGCATTTACAAAGCTACTTAATATGCCTTGTGCAATGGCATCGGCAGTCTCTAGAAAGTTATTATCTAGAATTCTATTATCTTCGTCAGAGTTTATAAATCCCACTTCTACTAAGACAGCAGGCATACTACTTTGATGTAGCACCGCAAGATTTTTTCTCTCCTCCACCCCAAGATTATCAAAACCTACTAAAGCTAATCTTGCATTAATATCATTTCCTACTGCTTCACTGATACCACCTTTATTATATACCAAGGATTGTACCCCTTGATACAAATTAGGCTCTATAGCAGAATTTCGGTGAATGGATACTAATAAATCTCCTCCTAATTCATTTGCAATTCTAGCCTTTGCACTAGGTGACTGGTAAACATCCTCCGTTCTAGTAAATTCTACATCTACTCCATTGTCCCTTAAAATATTTCCCACAGCTAACGCAAGATTTAAATTATCATCTTTTTCTAATCTTCCCTCATATGATGCCCCATTGTCAAATCCCCCATGACCTGCATCTACTATGACTCTAGCCATATAATACCTCAGCTTATTTTTTCATAATAGTTTATGCATGATTTATGAAATGTTGCTTCAAAAATTACTGTAATAATTCTTTTACAATTTCATTTAGCCTCATTCCATTTGACCCTTTTAATAACACTGTATCTTTTTCTTTTAGTTCTTTCTTTAACCAATTAGTCGCTTCTTGATTGTCCTCAAAATGAAATACCTCTAAATTAGGATTTTTTGTCTTTGCACCTTGCTCAATCCACTTAGAAAGAGGGCCAATTGTAACAAGAATATCAACCTTTTTCTCTCCTACAAAAATCCCCACTTTCTCATGAAACTGATTCGTATTTTCTCCTAATTCCAGCATATCAGCTAAAACTGCAATTTTTCTACCTTCTCCTGGCAAATCACTAAGTACACCTAAGCTAGCCTTCATAGAATCTGGACTGGCATTATAGGTATCATCAATCACTGTATAAGTTTTTTCATAATAAATCTTTTGTCTTAAACCTGAAAACTCTAAAAATGTTTTCTTTGCTTCTTCTATTGGAATATTTTCTTGATAAGCAATGGCTAAGGCAACCACTGAATTTAATACATTATGAATTCCTAACACATTTAGTTTAATCTGCTCCACTTTTTTGTCATAATGAAAATCATAATAAGTGCAGCCCTCTTTCATTTCAATGTTTGTAGCATAATAATCGCACTCAGAGCTAGTTCCATAGGTGAAGGTTTTACATGGAAGTATTCCCTTTTGTGTACTTAACAAGTTATCGTCCCCATTTAGAAAAATAATACCATCATTATCAAAGCCATCTATAATTGAAAGCTTTTCCTTCCTAATATTTTCTTGCGTTTTCATTTGCTCAATATGCGCCACCCCAATACAGGTTACTACAGCTATATTAGGCTTTACCATTGTAGTTAACGTATGAATCTGACCTGGTTCGCTCATTCCAAGTTCAAGTACTGCCATTTCATCTTCCTTGGTCATAGCTGCTAAGGTAAGAGGTACCCCTATCTGACTATTTTGATTTCCTTTTGTAGAAAAAGTTTGGTATTTTGCACTAAGTACTGTTGTAATCATTTCTCTCGTTGTAGTTTTTCCAACACTTCCTGTCACTGCAATTACCTTTGCATTCATTTTTTTTCGGTAATATGTACCGATGTTTTGTAAAGCCTTATGAGTATCTTCCACATAAATCCAAGGCTTTTCGTCATTTTTTTCCTTATGCTCCATTGTTAAGGTAGCGGCTGCTTTTTCTAAGGCATTCTCAATAAATTTATGGGCATCTACTCTCTCCCCAATAATAGGAATGAACAAATCTCCTTCTTTCGCTTCCTTTGAGTTAATACATAAATCAAAAATTTGGGTAGCCTTATCGCCACATAATAAAGTACCACCCGTTGCCTCTAATATTTCACTTACAGTAATATTTTCCATTTTTACAAGTCCTCCATTCTTGCAAATCTTTTTATAAACAAGCCTTAAATCAAATGAAATCTCTCTAAGCTTTTGTATATTCCATCTTCTTCTAATCGTTCTGTATGGTATTTTGCCACCTTTAGCAAGCTTTCCATGCTATTTCCCATGGCAACTCCATATTCTACCGCTTGTAGCATATCCAAATCATTATTGCTGTCACCATAGGCAAAGGTATTTTCCTTCGTTATTTGCAATCTCTTCGTTAAAAAATCAATGGCAGTAGCCTTCCCAAACTGAATTGGTACCAGCTCAATTGCCTGACCACCAAAGGATAACACCTCATGATAAATGGGCTTTAGGGTGTCTGATACAAATTCTAATATTGGCTCTACATTTGACTCTTTCACTGTTCTTAATGTAATTTTCCCCGCATGTACATTATTTTCCTCAATAGGTGCAATTCCATTTTTAAATTGTTCAAAAAATAAAGCTAGCAGCTTTTGATAAACCTCTGGAAGCTCCTCTTCATTTAGATACATAAACTCAGTACCTTCTGGAATTGCTATAGTTTGATTTTGCTTTGCTAGCTCTATTATTTTATAAATATAGCCTTTATCTAGCTCATAATCTAGCAAAACCTCTCCCTTATATTCTATATAGGTTCCACAACCTGCTAATATTCCTTGAAACCCTAACTGAACAATCATATCTGGAACCATAGCTCTAGAACGTCCCGTACAAATAATAGGGATATGTCCATTTTCATTTAGCTTTTGAATTGCCTTTTTAGTAGACTCCATAATCCCATAATCCACATCAAATATGGTACCATCAATATCAAAAAAAACTATTTTTTTACTCATAAGATACTATACTCCATTCTCTTCTTCCAAAATAACACTTTTGTATGCTTTAAATGCTGTTGGAATAGAATACTGTGACTGCAAATCCTCTTTAGACGCAAAGATGTATTCCTGTTGCTCCACCATTTGTTTCAGCTTAACATAATATCCTAACATATGCCACTCTTTATGAGTAAAAATATGCTTCGCCTCCTTTAATGGAACAACAATTTCGTATTTATATCCTTGTTTTTTGATATAATCTTCTATCTTTAAAACCGACTTTTTCCCCTCTATATTAGGAAATTCCCATAGTCCATTTAGTAAGCCCTTTTCCTTACGTTTACAAATGGCATATTTCCCATCATATTCTAATAGTAAAACTGTTTTTTCTTCTATCTTTCGTTGTTTTTTTGAAGCTTTTACTGGAAGCTCCTTAGTAAGCTCTTTTTTATATGCAACACATAAATGACTAAGCGGACATTGATCACATAATGGTGCCCCATTTGGAATACAAATCATGGCACCTAACTCCATCAATGCTTGATTAAAATCACCTGGCTTATCATAAGGCATAGTCTTTCTTAAAATACCTTCCATATTCTTTTTTACCGATGCTTTTGCAATATCTTCATAACTTCCACTTAATCTTGATAGCACCCTTAATACATTTCCATCTACTGCTGGAACTCTTTTGCCATATGCAATAGATGCAATTGCACCTGCTGTATAGGAACCGATTCCCTTTAAGGATAACAATTTCTCATATTCCTTTGGCAATTCACCTTGATACTGCTCCATTACCTGACAAGCTGCCTGCTTCATATTTTTTACACGATTATAATATCCTAGTCCTTCCCACAATTTTAATAGCTTTTCATCCTCACATTCAGCCAAAGCTTTGATGGTAGGAATTTCCTTAATAAATCGTTCAAAGTATCCCTTTACTGCCTCTACTCTCGTTTGTTGAAGCATAATCTCTGAAACCCATACATAATAAGGAATTGGATTACTACGCCACGGCAATATTCTAGCATTTAGCTCAAACCAATCTAATAAAATATCATTGATTTTTTCAAATTGATATTCCATATTTTTCACCTTTATTCTTTTCTCTATCTGCTACACATTTTCAATCTGCCAATCAATAGGCTCTAAATGATTTTCCACCAAAAAATTATTTGTCCTACTAAATGGTTTGCTTCCAAAAAATCCTCTGTATGCTGATAATGGACTTGGATGTGGTCCTTCTATTATAAGATGCTTCGGATTATTTAACATTCTTTTTTTACTTTGTGCTGGTTTCCCCCATAAAATAAATACAATGGGACGATCTATTTTATTTACAACAGAAATCGCTGCATCTGTAAATTCCTCCCAGCCAATTCCTCTGTGAGAATTAGGCTGATGCGCCCTTACAGTAAGCACTGTATTTAGCATTAGTACACCTTGATCAGCCCACTTTTTTAAATATCCGTTATTTGGTATATAACACCCTAAATCCGATTCTAACTCCTTATATATATTAACGAGTGATGGAGGTATTTCAATTCCTTGCTTCACCGAAAAACATAGTCCATGTGCTTGTCCATCATTATGATAGGGATCTTGTCCAATAATTACAACCTTTACTTTTGATAACGGTGTAAAATGAAATGCATTAAAAATATCATCCTGATTTGGAAAAATCTTTCTTCCACTAGCATACTCTTTTTGTACTGTTTGATATAGCTTAGCATAATATGGCTTACTATATTCTACTCTTAAATATTCATCCCAATCATTTGTAATTGGTGGCATATTATAATCCTCCCTTACATGATATTGATTTTTTACACAATTTTGTTATAGATAAGAAAAAAAGCATTCCTAACTAACTAGAAATGCTTCTTTGTATTATCAATATCTTCAAAACTACACACAAACCAGAACCTCATCTAATTCTTTTGGTCAAGCCCTCGACCTATTAGTACTTATCAGCTACATATGTTACCATACTTCCACCTTAAGCCTATCTACCTCGTCGTCTTCAAGGGGTCTTACTAGC
>JAFPBJ010000174.1 GCA_017390525.1 Lachnospiraceae bacterium
AGCTTTTTATTTCCAGTGATAATAAAAAATGCACCATTTTCTCCTGCTGCCATATAGCTTTGTTCTAATTTTACACTTTCTTGATTGAGACCATTTCTCATTGCCTTACTTAAGGCAACGGTAACCCCTTCTAAGGACTCAATGGTATGACTACAAAGCTCTTGCTCTCTTTCGCTATACCAAAGAATTTTATGGGCAATTCCACCCATAGCAAGCTGTGTAGAAAGAGTCAGTGCCACATCAAATAAGGTATCCATCACTCTAAGGGGATTTGAAGGTCCATGGCTACTTAAATCCAAAAGAATTGTTACCTTTTTACACTTTTCCTCACTAAATTCCTTTACCATAATCTGGTCTAATTTAGAGGTTAGCTTCCAATGAATTTTGTGAAGCTTATCTCCGTTTTGATACTCTCTAATTTCAAAGATTTCCGAGGCATCCTCTCCCTTTTGCATTAAGGTTTCAGTGGTGTCCTCTAAGCCCTTTGTGACATCCTCTCCTGCTAAAATATCGGAAGAAAGGATAGGAGTAGCTGTCACCTTCACAACAGCATTAATTTTTTTTCTAAGGAAAAATAATTGAAGATAATCCCACATCACTAGCTGTTTCATACGAACTGTAAGAACACCTACATGCTCTGATTTTATGATTAAAGGGATATCCTTACCTTGTTTTCCCACCAGGGTAACAGGAATAGAATATGGGGTATATGCTTGCTCAAAGCTATTTTTTACCTCTAATTCAAGAACAGCCTTTGGCACAGGTAATATACTTTGATTCATAACAGAAATTAATAAGGTTCCTTCTTGCTTTCTATCCACTACCTTCGCTTTTTCCTTCACAGAAATCTGAACTCTCATAAAGGACCATACTAAGCATAGAAACAATAAAATTGGCAAACACACAAGAAACAGTAGTGTAAAATACGCCAAATAATCCTCATAAAAAATTGCAAAGCAGAGCCCTAATAAAATTAGGACTCCATACATAAGAACATTTTTTAGCATAGCCTGCCTCCCTATACTTCTATGGCTTAATTGCAGGCGCAATTACTTGTTTTAAAATTTGCTTTGCTACCATATCTTCTGTAATTTCGTTAATCTTTGCCTTAGCACTTAACACGAGACGATGTCCTACTACCAAAGGAAAACAAGCTTGAATATCCTCTGGAATTACATAATCTCTTGCCTCAAGAAAGGCCCTTGCTTTTACCATTCTAACTAAAGCTAATGCCCCTCTGGTACTAACTCCTAACTGAATGTGCTCATGATTTCTTGTTTTTTGGATAAGCTCACTAATATATTCATAAATTCTATCATCTATATAGGTTTGCTCTACCAGCTGCTGCATCTTTACTAAATCTGCCGCTCCAGCTACAGGTCCTAATAAATCTAAGGTTTCATCACTGTTTTTCCCCTTTAAAATTTCAATTTCACTATGAACATCTGGATATCCCATAGAAATTTTAATGGTAAAACGGTCTAATTGAGATTCTGGTAGCATAAAGGTTCCTATAGAACCCATTGGGTTCTGAGTTGCAATTACAATATTAGGGTATGGTACCTCTCTTGTTTCTCCATCTACTGTTACCTTTCCTTCCTCCATTACCTCTAGCAGTGCTGATTGGGTTTTGGAAGAAGTACGGTTAATTTCGTCTGCTAGAAATAGGTTACAAAAGGCTGCTCCCTCTCGAAACTCAAATTCACCTGTATCCTTATTGTATAAAGAAAATCCAGTGATATCTGTAGGTAAAACATCTGGTGTTAGCTGTAGTCTGTGATAATCCAAAGAAAGCACCTTAGAAAATGCCAAGGCAAGAGTGGTTTTACCTACCCCTGGAATATCCTCAATTAAAATGTGTCCCTTAGCCAAAATCGCCAATAGCACACTTTTTACTACCTCACTTTTTCCAATAACTGCTTTTTCTACTTCTTTTACTATTTGATTTGCTCGATTGTACATAGTTCTCTCCCCATTCGTGTTTTTATTTGTTTTTTAATCGTCGTTTCGTCCGCCAAATAGGATAACCAAACGAAGTAACTGTAAAATAGCTGCTGCTGCACTGGCTACATAGGTAAGAGCTGCTGCCCCTAATACCTTTTTGGTGCATACTGCTTCATCGTTTCTTAAAATTCCAGTATCCTTTAGCAATCTTACTGCTCGTCTTGATGCATTAATTTCTACTGGTAGCGTTACAATTTGAAATAAAACCGCCGCAGAAAATAAAAGAATACCAATGTTAATTAAGGTTTGATTATAGCCAAAGAATATTCCTGCTATAATAATTGGCCAAGAAATTCCTGAACCAAACTGAGCCACAGGCACCAATGCACTTCTTATTACAAGAGGTACATATCCCTTCTGATGCTGGATTGCATGACCACATTCATGAGCTGCTACTCCAATTGCTGCTACAGAAGGCGAATTAAATACTGTATCCGACAATCTTAATACCTTATTTCTTGGATCGTAATGGTCTGTTAAGTTACCTGGTACATGTTGAATGGATACATCATATATTCCTGCTGTATGCAAAAGCTGTTGGGCTGCCTGGGCTCCTGTCATTCCCGTCATACTTCTAACAGTGGAATATTTTTTGTAGGTGTAATTTACATTCATAGATGCAACTGAACAAATAATTACACCAATTATAATGAGAATATAGGTTGGATCAAAATAATAAAATAATGGCATAAGCTCCTCCATTCTCCTGCAAGCTTAGTGCAGGTATTGTTGAGATTATGATACTACGAATGAATCCAAATGAGAATGGATTTTACAAATATTTTATAAAACTTAATAAAAATACAAGAAAAAGCCCAGATATTTATTATGGATCCTTTGCCTCAATGAAATACCTGAACTTTTCTTTTTGTTTCATTCTATAATTGAACTGTTACAAAAATATCATAAATTGCTTTGATAGCTGCTTCAAAATCTGCATTTCTTACGCCAATAATAATATTTAACTCACTAGATCCCTGATCAATCATTTTTACGTTTACATTAGCATGAGCCAAGGCTGAGAAAATTCTTCCTGCTGTACCTCTTGTAGCCTTCATTCCACGTCCTACTACTGCAATTAAAGCTAAATCTGCTTCTAAATCAATGCTATCTGGTTGACATGCTCTATGAAGCCCCGCTAAAATCGCTTGTTCCTTTCCTTGGAACTCTGCCTGATCTACAAATACAGTCATGGTATCTATACCTGAAGGTACATGCTCAAAGGAAATTCCGAAATCTTCAAAAACGCTAAGAACCTTTCTTCCGAAACCAATCTCTGCATTCATCATATCTTTTTCAATATTTACTGCTACGAAGCCCTTTGTACCAGCAATTCCTGTAATCGTGTACTTTGGTTGTCTGCAGGTATCTTCTACAATCATAGTACCTTCATCTTCTGGTGCATTGGTATTCTTAATATTAATTGGAATTCCTTCCTTTCTTACTGGGAAAATAGCATCCTCATGTAATACGGTTGCTCCCATATAAGAAAGCTCGCGAAGCTCTTTATATGTAATGGTAGTAATAACCTCAGGATTATCAATGATTCTAGGATCTGCTACTAAAAATCCTGATACATCTGTCCAGTTTTCATATAAATCTGCTCTTACTGCCTTTGCAACAATAGAACCAGTTACATCTGAACCACCTCTTGAGAAGGTTTTTACTGTTCCATCTTCCATTGCTCCGTAGAAACCAGGAATAACTGCTCTTTCTACGTTTGCTAATCTTTCACCTAAGACTTCGTTCGTCTTTTCTCCATTAAAGTTACCTTCTTCATCAAAGAAAATAACAGTAGCTGCATCAATAAATTCATAGCCTAAATAATTTGCCATAATAATACCATTTAAATATTCTCCACGAGAGGCTGCGTAATCCTTTCCAGCCTTCTTAGCGAAATTCTCTTCAATGGTTTTAAATTCATTATCTAAAGATAAATCTAACCCAAGACCTTGAATGATTTCATTGTATCTGTCTTGAATCTTGTTTAATAAATCCTTGAATTTCTTTCCTGATTCTGCCACGCTATAACAGTTATATAACATATCTGTTACCTTAGTATCCTCAGAAAATCTTTTTCCTGGAGCAGAAGGTACTACATATTTTCTATCTGCATCTGCTCTAATAATATCTCCTACCTTTTTAAACTGCTCTGCACTGGCTAATGAACTCCCACCAAATTTTACGACTTTTTTCATTTTTCACGTGTCCTTTCATATATTTCATTCTTCAAAAAACTCATACTTATAAATCAACCACATTTTTGTAAAATAATCAAGTGTTTTTTCTAATTTTATGAAAAAAAGTGGAAAGATAACCCGAAGCACCTTGCTTTTTTGTATTTCAACCTATAAAATGTAAGTAAATCTAATAAGAAAGGAATTAAATATATGAATGTTTTTTCACAACTAGGGGTTGCTGTGTCTTCCACCTTTGATCCTAAAAGCTTTAAAAAACTACATAAAGTATCAGCGGGAGGAGTAGCTTTATTTTTCTTCTTTTTTGCAACGATTATTTTACTCTCCCGTTATGTACTTCCTACAGAAATCGGTTTTAAGAAATTAGGAAATATTGGCTCGTACATTACAAAGGATGTACCTGACTTTAGCTATGAGGATGGGATATTAACCATTTCTGAAAAATATCACGAAACCTTTAAAGGAGATCAAGAAACCTTAGAAGTACTCATTGACACTGACATCGATGCCTTTACTTCAGAGGACCTATCCAATTTAAAATATCAAAATGACTCTACGTCCGCTATTTATTTTTCCAAAACCAATATGATGGTAAAAGACGGACAAAATATGAGAACACAAACAGAAACGATGTCTTATTCACAATTTTTTAATGAAATGGGAATTAAATCCTTCGATTCTTTAAAATTTGCATCTATGGTAAATAAAATTGCACGTTATATATTACTAATATATTATGTAATCATGGCACTTTGGACTCCATTTTGCCTGATTCTTTTTACTTTACTTGGATTTGCCTTGGCTGCAATTATGCAGGCAATTACAAGCAGTCATTATACTGCTGGATATTTATTTAAAGCGGGACTCTATGCTCAAGTACCTTATTTATTATTAAAAGCGATTGTTGCTATTTTTAGTGCACTGATTCCATTTATTTCAAGCTCTACCATTCCAAAATCTCTTTTAGGTTGG
>JAFPBJ010000175.1 GCA_017390525.1 Lachnospiraceae bacterium
GCAATGATACTAGGGCTTCCTATAACGGTTACGATTTTATATGCTATTTTCTTTATTCTACCGGTAGCACTATTTTTTATTGCTGTGGGTTTGCTATGTGGAAGCGTATTTAATACCAAACAGGTGGGGGGCATTTGTGGTGCACTGTTTACTAACCTTGCCGCATGGCTTTCGGGCATTTGGTTTGACCTTAATCTTGTAGGTGGAGTTTTTAAAAAAATCGCTTATGCTTTACCATTTGTTCATGCCGTAGAGTTAGAAAGAGCTGTTCTTGATGGCAGCTGGAAAAATGTTTTTCCACATCTATTTTGGGTGTTGGGCTATGGAGTAGTGATATCAGGCATTGCCGTTTTGTTGTTTCTGCGTCAGATGAAACGCCAGTAATAGCAGGAAGAACCTAGGAAAAGTAACATTCCTAGGTTTTTTTGTTGACATTTGCTTCCAGATGTAATATCATATGTTTATTGTAATACGATAAATTGTTATTGGAGGAAAACAAAATGGAACAAAAATCTTTAGCAAATTGGTTAAAAATTGTAATTGGTGGTACTGGTATATGTGGTACAATATTTTATCTTGTATTAATACTTGGGATTGGAAGAGATCTGATTGAGAAATATCCCGAATTTTCATACTGGTTTACACCATGGACGGTATTTATTATTATATCGGCAATACCTTGTTATATAACACTTATAATAGGCTGGAAAATTGCCAATAATATTGGGAATGATAAATCCTTTATTATAGAAAATGCAGTGTTGTTGGGAGTTGTATCGAAGTTAGCAGCAGTAGATTCTGGTTTTTTTCTTGTAGGAAATATTGCTCTTTGGCTAACGGAAATGAATCATCCAAGTGTAGTAATCGCTTCTTTATTTGTGAGTTTCGCAGGAGTTGTATTTTCGGTAGCAATGGCTGTGATATCTCATCAAACAAGAAAAGCAGCACAATTAAAGGAAGAGAGTGAGTTGACAATTTAGCTAGAATAAGAATGTGAAGAGGTGTAGTATGAAAAATTACACTGAAGTGCTAATTTTTCATACGGCTATTTGTTTGTGAGCAAAAACAAATAGCTTTGATGGCAGATGAAAAACTGCAATGCAGATTTTTCATCGCCTCTTCGCAATAAATTGCTCAGAAATGAGGTGTGTTATGGAAGAATTATTACCTGGAGAGATTATTTTTAATATAGATGTTATGCTTGCAAAGAGAAAAATGAGCGTAACTGAGTTGGCAGATAAGGTGGGAATTACAATTGCCAATATGTCAGTGTTAAAAAACGGAAAAGCAAAGGCATTAAAGATTTCAACCTTGATAAAAATATGTGATGCGCTAGAATGCCAGCCGGGAGATATTTTGGAATATAGAGAAAATATGGAATGAGGAAGAGGTAGATATGATTTTAACAGAGTATGATGAAGAAAAATGCAGGAGTTATTTTTGCATGAAATTGATATATTGAAGAAAGAAAATGAAAAGGAACGAGAATGAGCCGAACAAGAGCGAGAACGTGCCCAACAAGAACGCATTGCAAGAGAACATGCTGAAAATGAGGTAAAACGTCTGCAAAAGTTATTAGAGCTAGAAAAAAACAAGTAGTAGTAAAGTGTTATAAAAGTGACAAGGAGTATCCTGTATTCAAAAGTCCTATAAACAAGAGGAGTTCGTGTTTATAGGACTTTTTCTGTATTGAAAGTGGTATACAAAATATGGTATGATAGACGCATCTTGCGAAAAGCGAAGTAACTATAGTCTCGTCAGACGATGAGCCATTAGAGGTTGTGTTCGGGAGGTAGGATGAAAGTGAACAATATAATCGAAGTAAAAAATGTATCGAAGGAATTTGTATCCCCTAAGAAATACCCTGGGCTAAAGGGAGCAATCAAGGGCTTGTTTTCTAATGAAAAGGTTAGAAAATTAGCAGTAGATGATATTTCCTTTTCTATAGCAGAGGGAGAAATTGTAGGATACATAGGAAGCAATGGGGCAGGTAAGTCTACTACGATTAAAATGATGACAGGAATTTTGACGCCAAGCAAAGGGGAATGTTTGATACAAAATATTGACCCTAGTAAGGAGCGCAAAAAAAATGCACAAAATATCGGTGTAGTATTTGGGCAAAGAACACAGTTATGGTGGGATTTACCTCTTAGCGAGTCCTATACCATATTAAAGGAAATTTATGGTGTAAGTGATGAAGAATATAAGGAAAGAATAGAATTTCTAAATGAAGTGCTAGACCTAGACGAATTTTTCACAAGACCGGTAAGAAATTTATCCCTTGGTCAAAGAATGAGAGCAGACCTTGGAGCGGCTTTATTACATAATCCAAAGGTACTATATTTAGACGAGCCTACCATTGGACTAGACCTGATTGTAAAGGATAAAATTAGACAGGCAATCAAGGATATTAATGAAAAATATCATACAACAGTGATTTTAACAACACACGATATTGGTGATATTGAAGAGCTTTGTAATCGCATTATCATTATTGATGATGGAAAGAAAATTTATGATGGAACGCTTGAGAATTTAAAAGAAAAATACGGTACTATGCGAAAGGTTACCATGGAGGTAAAACGAGGAAGTAAAGTAGAAAAATTAGATTTATCAGCCTTACTTTCTGTGCCAAAGGATGCATACCGAATCGAAGAGGATAATGGAAATATAACCGTATCCTTTGATAAGAATAAGCTAAGGGTTTCTGATGTAATTGAACAATTTATGAAGCATATGGAAGTGAGCGACATAAAAATTCAGGAAACGGAATTGTCAGAAATTGTAAAAGCAATTTATGAGCATGGAATATAGGGGGTGAGAGTATGAACTTAAAAGTATACTGGCCCTTTACGGAAAATGAACTAAAACGTAACCTAGCATATAAGGGAAGCTTTTACTTGTTTATGCTATGTAGCTGTTTTGGAGCATTTATTTCCTATTATCTATGGATGGCAATATATGGTAGTAGCTCTACTGGAGTATTAGGTGGATTTACGAAAAATGAAATGGTAATTTATATTTTTATGACCTATATCACCAGCAATATCGCTGGCGTTAGCATTGCAGACTATATTGATGATGATGTGCGAGAAGGTACGGTAGCTATGAGCTTGATTAAACCAATCGATTATCGTATGAGTTTAATTGCCAAAGCCTTTGGTACCATGTTGTATCGATTTTTTGCACCATCTCTATTTGTATGGATTGGGCTAGAGGTTTATAAAGTAACTGTGTTACATATGAGCATTACCTCAGTTACCTACATTTTGTTGTATCTTCTTAGTCTTATTTTAAGCTGCCTGATTGGTCTTTTATTAGACTTTTGTTTTGGTATGATGGCATTTGTAACCACCTATATGTTTGGACTTAATATGGCAAAGGAAGCCTTAATGGCATTTTTAACTGGCCAACTGATTCCAATTAGCTTTTTCCCAGGAGTGCTACAAAAAATATTTGAGTTTTTGCCATTTTCATCTATGGTATATACTCCTGTTATGCTATATTTAGGAAAATACAGCGGTAGGGAAATTGGCTTTGTTTTTGCAAGACAGCTTATTTGGGTAGTTTTATTATATGCCTTTGGTTCCTTTTTATGGAAAAGGATTACAAAGAGACTCATTGTATTAGGTGGTTAGATTGGAGGGAAGATTAGGGTGAAAGAATTAAAACGTTATGCAAGATTATATCGAGTATTTGTAGCACAATTTTTCAAAAGTTTACTGCAATCAAAAACCGATTTTTTTATTGGGTTAGCAGGATTTTTCTTAACGCAAGCAACAGGAATTGCATTTTTATATTTAGTATTTCAGCAGATTCCTACTTTGTCGGACTGGACCTTTGACCAGCTGCTATTTATTTATGGCTTTGCGCAAATTCCTAGAGGAATTGACCATTTATTAACAGATAATATTTGGCTACTTGCGTGGAGATATATTGTAAATGGGCAGTTTGACCGTTATATGCTTCGACCTATGAACCTATTTTTTCAGGTGATTTGTGAAAAGCTACAGCCGGATGCATTAGGAGAACTATTAGTAGGAATTATTTTACTAGTGCTTTCCATTTCAAAGGGCATTGTAATTATTGATATGCCACATATCCTTGGGTTTGTGATTTCTATTATAGCAGGGGCAGTCATTTATACTGCAATTAAGCTGTTGTTTGCTTCCTTTGCATTTTGGATTAAGGTGAGCGGACCTGTGTTATATACCGCATATCAAATGGCGGAGTTTGCAAAATATCCTAATGAGATTTATGCAAAGCCAGTGCGATTTATCATTACCTTTATTATTCCGTTTGGATTTGTAGCTTACTTGCCAGCTAGCTACTTTTTAAAGACCACAGTAAATGGCGTGGCTACCATTGGAATGGAATGTTTGATTGCAGTGATTTTATTTGTGATTGCCTATGGAGTATTTCAATGGGGCACACATTCCTACGAAAGTGCAGGGAACTAATGATATCAATAAGTTGTATCCATCATTATACAGAAGAATATAGAAAAGTACTCGTATGTAGTATGAAAAATTACACTGAAGTGCTAATTTTTCATACGGCTATTTGTTTATGAGCAAAAACAAATAGCTTTGATGGCAGATGAAAAACTGCAATGCAGATTTTTCATCGCCTCTTCGCAAAGAATTGCTCAGAAATGTAGAATAGTGTGAAAAAAAGTGTCGCAGGGCGACACTTTTTTTGTGTAA
>JAFPBJ010000176.1 GCA_017390525.1 Lachnospiraceae bacterium
ACGATATAAATAAGAAGTATCATAGTTGGTTGAGGCAGACAATACCTTCATATTAACGTTTAATGAGGTAATAAAAGCATCATAATTGGTAACAAAAATATCATAATTGATATCATCCTGTTTTAAAGCATCCTGTAATGTAGTAAGTATCTGGGAATATTGTAAGGTTACAATTCCTTTTTGCTTTGCAATTGCTACAATTCCAGAAACTAGCTTTTGCAAATGCTCGCTATCAATACTTGGCTTTCTCTCACCTGTTCGGTAACGACTAATCACTGTAGCTGATAGGGAGGAAGCTTGGGCTAGCTCCTTTCCAGTACAATGAATCGTTTCAATATAATTGTTTAAAAGTTCATTAAATTCCATAAACATATCATCCTTTTTTGTACTCTCTTTATTAGAACATATTTTTGTCCATTTTAAAAGAGAAATTACCAAGATAGGCAAGTGCCACAAGTGGTAATTTAATAAAAAATAATGTGAAATAAAGTAAAATGATACTGTATCTATTTCATATTAAAACCAAAGGAGGAAAATAAAGACGCTGCACAAACAGTGTTAACCATACGAATTGGGGACAAGTTGTATGAGAATATAACCGATGGTTCAGAAATTATTGAAGATTTTGATGTAAAGAATCTTGAATTTTGGGTAGTTTCCGTTAATGGCAATGCACTTAAAAATGTAGGGAATAAATCTACAGCAAAGGATAGCCAGGGAAGAAACCCACTAGAAGTGAATACCTATGTTGAAACAAAAGGTAGAATCACTGTTAGATTAAATTATCATGCACAAGATGATCCAGTGACTGCAAATCAAGCATATCCATTTGAAATTGGAAAATTAACCTTTGCTAGTTCAAAGGCTGATTTAGTAACAGTACCAACAGTGAAAAAACTAACTGGCGTTACGGTAACACCACTTACAAAATCACTAAAAATAACTTGGAAAAAAAGTGATGTAACTGGTTATCAGATTCAATATAGTGTTTATAAAAACTTTAAATCAGCAAAAACAATTAATGTAGCTAAAACAAAAACAGCTTACACAATTAAAAAATTGGGAGCAAAGAAAAATTATTATGTAAGAATTCGTGGTTATAAAACCTATAAGGATGATCTTGGTAAAAATGCAAAAGCATATGGAGCTTGGACAACAGTAAATAAGAAAACAAAATAAAAAAGAACAATAAATTGTTCTTTAGAGTTTGCTTTGCAAACTCGATTCCTTTTTAGGAAAATAGTAGTGGAACAAAATTAACTTCATAATAAGTGGAAAAGGATGTTTATGGAAAGATAAGCTATAATTACTCTTTCTTTAAGCATCCTTTTTTGCTTGAGGCACTATAAAAATGTTGCTATAATATAAACATTGATGAAAAAATGTATTTAGTCAGTTAAAGTGGAGGTAACTATGATAATAGATTCGCATGTACATATCGGTGGGGAAGCAGTAGGGTTTCATATGACGGAGGATATGGTAATAGAATCCATGGAAAAATATCACATCGATTTTTCTATTGTGTCCAATGCAGATGCAGGGGAAATGACCCATAAGCAAGAGCTACTACCAAAGGAGTTGCAAATGACACAAGAGGATGCACTTAAAAAAATGATAGCCTTTGCAAGAAAATACCCAGATAAAATAGGAGTAGCTGTGTGGACGAAGCCATATTTACAAGGAGTGACTAAGGAATTAGAGGAATTAATCAAAAACAATTTAGATTTGATTTATGCCATTAAGCTTCATCCCTTTCATTCTAACACTGCACCTACAGACGAAAAGGTGCTTCCTTACCTTGAGTTGGCAGAAAAATATAATTTGGCAGTGGTTTCCCATACAGGAGGATGTACGGCGGCTAGTCCAACTAATTTATATGAGGCAGCCAAGCTATTTCCTAAGGTGTCCTTTGTAATGGTACATATGGGACTAGGAAGTGATAATAAAGAAGCCCTAGATTTACTAGGAAAGGCAGATAATTTGTACGGAGATACAACCTGGGTTCCTATGGCAACAACCATAGAGGCAATCAAACGCTATGGTTGTAAAAAAATGATCTTTGGTAGCGATGCCCCTATTGATGGAGTGGATACTTACCTATGTAATCCCAAGGGAGAACGCAGTGTTTATCAGGATTATTTTCATTTAATACAGGATAAAATTGGAAAAGAAGCATATGAATCTTTGATGTATCAAAATGCAATAGAGGTATTTCACATAAATAAGTTTAGTAGAGAGCAGGTGTAAAAGTGCAGCGTACATTTGAAGCCCTTCTTCATTTGCAGGTGGAGGCCCCTAAGGAAGAATTAAGAAGAAAAATTTTAAACAATTGGGATAGTGTTGCTAAACCCTTAGACGGAATGGGAAAATTTGAAGCGCTTACAGCTCAAATAGGAGCAATTTTAGGAACAGAGCAGCTTTGCTTAAATAAAAAAGCAATCATTATTATGTGCAGTGATAATGGAATTGTGGAAGAGGGAATCAGCCAATGTGGACAAGAGGTGACCACAGCAGTGGTTGAGAAAATGGCAACGAAAGCTTCCTCAGTGGGGAAAATGGCAGCAGTAATGGGCATTGACACGATTCCAGTGGACATAGGAATCAATTCTACTAAAGAGATACCAGGAGTACTAAGTAGAAAAGTGAGAGCAGGCACCAGAAATTTTATGAAGGAGCCAGCTATGACAGAAGCAGAAGTAGTACAGGCCATTTTTACAGGCATTGAGATAGTAGAAGAATGTAAAAAGAAAGGGTATCAAATTCTTGGTACAGGAGAAATGGGAATAGGCAATACTACAACAAGCAGTGCCTTAGCAGCAGTGTTGTTAAACTGTGATGTAAAAACCGTGACAGGAAGAGGGGCAGGCTTAAATGATGAAAAATTTTTACATAAACAGCAAATCATTAAGGCTGCTATAGAAAGATATCACCTAAGAGAAGCAAACATACAGACCATATTAGCTACTGTGGGAGGCTTGGATATTGCAGGCTTAGTAGGCGTTTGCATTGGTGGTGCCCTACATCATATTCCTATTGTATTAGATGGGGTGATTAGCTTAGTAGCAGCCTTAGTTGCCCATAGGCTTGTTCCAGGAACGAGAGATTATTTGATTCCGTCTCATAAGGGAAAGGAGCCAGCAGTTAATTTAATTATGAAAGAGCTAGGATTAGAGTCTGTGATTGATGGGAATATGGCATTAGGGGAAGGTACGGGAGCAGTTATGATGCTTGGTTTGTTAGAAATGGCTCTTAAGGTATATGAGGAGAGAGTTACCTTTTC
>JAFPBJ010000177.1 GCA_017390525.1 Lachnospiraceae bacterium
AGAACATATTCATTGCAAGAGTAATAATATCTACATTACCTGTACGTTCTCCGTTTCCAAACAAAGTACCTTCAATTCTATCACCACCTGCTAACAAGCCAAGCTCTGAATCAGCAATGGCACAGCCTCTGTCGTTATGTGGATGAAGGGATACGATTACATTTTCTCTATATTTTAAATGAGTAGACATATATTCTACCTGACTTGCGTACACATGAGGCATTGACATAGAAACCGTAACAGGAAGATTAATAATTACCTTGTTATCTTCTGTTGGTTGCCATACGTCTAACACTGCATTACATACCTCTAAGGCATAATCCACTTCAGTTCCAGTAAAGCTTTCTGGCGAATATTCGAATTGGAAATTACCTGGAGTTTTTCCAGCATAATCTTTTAACATTTTTGCGCCTTCTACTGCAATGGATAAAATTTCTTCCTTTGATTTTTTAAATACCTGTTCACGTTGGGCAACAGAAGTAGAATTATATAAATGTACTACTGAATGCTTACAACCCTCTAAGGCCTGAAAGGTTTTTTCTATAATATGTGGTCTTGCTTGAGTAAGCACTTGAATTGTTACATCATCAGGAATTAAATTATCTTCAATTAAAGTACGAAGAAAAGTATATTCTGTTTCTGATGCAGCAGGGAAACCTACCTCGATTTCTTTAAAGCCTACCTTTACAAGACATTTAAAAAATTCAATTTTTTCGTCTAAGCTCATAGGAACAATAAGAGCTTGATTTCCGTCACGTAAATCCACGCTACACCAAATTGGGGCATGGTCAATGTATTCTTTTTTTGTCCATTCCAAACACTCAGTTGGTGGCATAAAATAGCCACGCTTATATTTTGTATAATTTTCCATAATATAATTCCTCCGTTCATAAAATAAAATTAATTTGGCAACATAGAGATAAAAAGCCAACAAAAAAAGCCCCTCATCTCCAATCGTAGAGACGAAGAACCAAGTTCTGCGCGGTACCACTCTAATTCATACAAAAAAATGTATGCCCTCATAGATACAAGTAAATATCTTATATCTGCCTAATGTAACGGTTAGGTACCGGCAATGCCTACTTAAGCAAATACTTATGTTCAGCACGCTACTCAAAGGCGAGTTCAAATTCAAGTTGCAACTGCTTCACACCAACCAACAGCTCTCTGAATGTTCCTAGAATTCTACTATTCCTTGTCATCGTATTTATGTATATTGTTAATCTAACATAGAAAATTATCACTGTCAACCATATTTGAAAAAATCTTCAAGTTGAAAAGCGACGAAATAAGTAGTATCATCAAAATGATTTCAGAAAAAAATTCCAAAAAGGGGGAAGAGGTATCAATGAAGTCAAAGGATAGTATGAAGGAATACTTTGGTAATTCTAACGTAAAAAGTCTAAAGGCAGTGGGAAACGGAATTGTAATAGGAATGTTAGCAGGGCTAGTAGCAGTTCTTTATCGCTTTTTGCTTGGAAAGGGAGAGGTTTTACTTCGTTATATGGGAAGCTGGTCAAAACAATCCATTTTTCACGGAATCTGTTGGTTCCTTATATTAGGAATGATTTCCTTTGTAGTAGCTAAGCTAATTAAATGGGAGCCTATGATTTCAGGAAGTGGAATTCCGCAAATTTCAGGAGAAGTAAAGGGATATTTAAATCCTAGTTGGTGGAAAATATTAATTGCAAAAATTATAGGTGGTACCCTATGTATTATAGGAGGTTTATCCTTAGGAAGAGAAGGTCCTTCTGTACAGCTTGGCGGTATGGCAGGAAAGGGGTATGCAAAGGCAACGAAGCAGGATGAAACAAAGGAAAAGCAATTTATCTCTTGTGGTGCTAGTGCTGGTCTTTCTGCTGCCTTTAACGCACCTTTATCAGGACTTATGTTTTCCTTAGAGGAAATTCACAAAAATTTTTCTTCTTCTGTATTAGTTACTACTTTAATTGCAGCAATAGTAGCAGATTTTGTATCTAAAACAGTATTTGGACTAAACACAGTATTTGGCTTTGAATTAAAAAAGGTATTGCCTTTGTCACACTATCCTCTTTTGGTGTTATTAGGTGCCATTTTAGGCATGTGTGGTGTGATATACAATAAGGTAACCTTAGAGATACAATCTATTTACAAAAAAATTACTGCTTCTAAAATGGAGCTTCGAGTAATCATTCCATTTTTTATTGCAGGGGTACTAGGCTTTTTATGCCCTCAAGTATTGGCAGGTGGGCATACTATGATTGAGCTATTAGAGGAAAAGCCAGGGCTTTTGGTGTTGATTTTTCTTTTATTACTTAAATTTATTTTTTCTGCTGTATGCTTTGGCAGTGGAGCACCAGGAGGAATTTTCTTTCCGCTATTAATTTTAGGCTCCTATGTGGGCGCAATTTTTGGAACCATTTCTATTGAATATTTTCAGGTGGATGCTAGTTTCATGAATAACTTTATTATTTTATCTATGGCAGGGCTATTTACAGGTATTGTAAGAGCACCTATTACAGGAATTATTTTGGTAACAGAAATGACAGGTGGATTTTCTCATATGCTTTCCTTAGCAGTGGTTTCTATGGTAGCCTATGTTGTGGCAAATTTATGTCATTCAGAGCCGATATATGATAGCTTGTTAAGTCGCATTTTAGCAGGGCAAAAGGTAAAAGAGGTAAAGGTGAATAAAAAGAAAATGTTACTAGAATTTACAGTTGCCAATGGCTCACCTTTGGTTCATCAGCAAATTAAAGATGTAGATTGGGAGGATTGCCTTGTAGTGGAAATAAGAAGAGGAGAGGAAGAAATCATTACAAAAGGTACCACCACCATAAAACGAGGAGACCAATTGGTGTTTTTAGTGGATTCCAATGGGTTAAGCAATTATCATAAAAAATTAAGCAAGCTTTGCAGTGGAGAGGAAGCATAAGGGAATGGATTTATATTTATTTCTTTGGCAACACTTGATAATATGAAATAGAAATGTTATAGTAAAAAGCATAATGAATTTTGGAGGTTTTGACGGTGCAAAATATAGTATCGGAAATTGAACAATTAAAAAAAGAAAAAAATGCAAT
>JAFPBJ010000178.1 GCA_017390525.1 Lachnospiraceae bacterium
TCTCGCTACGTTGTCCCGCGTTGCACCACATAATGCGTCAAAATACGACGCATAAGTGGCGACGGGGACAAAGTGCTTGCTTATGGAATTGTATATTTTGTACAACTAAAATAAGTTTTTTGGCGTTTCGCAATTACCTAGATTGAGAGAAGAGAGAAAGGAGAACGCGGATGTACTGTACAAAATGCGGAAATTTATTATTAGATGGAGAAACTATATGTTCTGCTTGTGGTAAGGAAGTGAAAATTCCTAAGGTAGAAGCAAAACAAGTGCAGGTAGAGGAGACGATACCTAAGGAAGAGGAAAAGCAAGTGCAGGTGGAGGAGATGATACCTAAGGAAGAGGTAAAGTTAGAGAGCACCAGTGAAAATGTTACACCGAAATTAAAAGAACAGACTGGAGGACAAAATCAGACAAATGCGACGAATCAAGGGAATCAAAACAATACGCTCCAACAAAGCTATCATACCAATCAAGGCTATCAAGCCACTCCAGGATATACATACAATCAAAGCTATGGACAAAATCAAGGCTATGGGCAAAACCAAGGGGCAAGGATGAATCAAGGCTTTGCGCCAATCCCTAATTATGACCCGAATTTCGATTACACTCCAATTGGAATGTGGGGTTATTTTGGCTATAATTTGTTGTTTAACATACCGATTATTGGATTTATTATGCTATTAATATTTTCCTTTGGTGGTACAAGAAATATTAACCTAAGAAATTTTGCACGTTCATGGTTTTGTATTATTTTAATTTCTATTGTGCTTGCGTTGCTTATTTTTTGTTTTGTTATGTTAATTGGTGGAACCACGGCGATATTTAGTAATATGTAGAAAAATTGTCATTTATGACAATTTTATAAGGTTTAGAGATAGAAGGGTTAGGATTTTTCCTAGCCTTTTTTGATTTGATTTTTGGTACAACTTTGATACAATTCTTTGATACAATAAAATGAAAGAAAATAAGAGCAAAGGGAAAACAATATGATAAAGATTTTAATTGTAGAGGACGAAGAATCAATTTCTAATTTAATTCAAATGAATTTAACAAAAGTGGGCTATCAGTGTGAGGTGGCTTATGATGGAAAAAGTGGAGCGGACAAATTGCTAGAAAGTAGATATGATTTGTGCTACGCTATCCTAAGGAGAAGGAGAACATTACTCATATAAATTATGAGCCTTGGCATTTTCGATATGTGGGGAAAGAGGTAGCAAACTATCTTTATGAAAATGGGTTGGTGCTAGAGGAGTTAGAAAAAGACCTTAAGGAAAGCTATACCATTCCAGTAAAGAATGAAAACACAGTTTCAAGTAGAGACCGAGATTACAGAGGGCTCAGCTAAGGTATCAGAGATTACAGCAGGTGGTCAAACAGTTCAAGAACCATTTACGCTGAAAACGGGGTCTACAAAACAGTAAAATAAAATTTTATTCAAATAAAAAAGGGGCAATCAATGAATCTTGTTGCGCCTTTTGATGATGAGCAGGATTGAAAATGACAGCATTTTCAGTTATAATAGATAGAAAAGTATGGAAGAAATGGGGGAACATTATGAAATCCATCCAGTCTAAAATGATTTGCTTCATTTTAATCGGAATCATTGTTTCTACTACGATGATTGGGGGAATTGGAATTAAAAGTGCCAAGAGTGTAGTGGATAGCGATTCTGTCCAGATTATGAATCTGACCTGTAGTGAAAAGGCACAGGAGTTAAATACCCTTTTGGCTAGAATTGAACAATCTGTAGAGATTCTTTCGGTCATTACTACTGATGGATTAGAAGATATTGAGACTTTAAAAAATGACCAAGAATTTTGCAAAAATTATTCTAATGAAATTAAAAATGCCGGATTAACCATAGCCAATGCAACTGATGGTGCAGTGGCAGTTTGGGTAAGATTTGATCCTAATATTACTACTGATGTAGGTTTTTTCTTAGTAAAAAATATGACAACAGGAACCTTTGAAGATTATGAAATGACAGATATTTTTAAATATAGCAAGGATGATGTAGAGCATGTAGGCTGGTATTATGAGCCTCAGAAAGCGAAACAGGCTATTTGGATGCAGCCTTATTATAATAAAAATATTGATATTTACATGATTTCCTATATTATTCCAGTTTACAGAAACGGGAAGTTCTTAGGTGTGGTAGGAATGGACATTGATTTTAACTATATTACAAATCAGTCCGATAGCATCAAGGTATACCAAACTGGAACTGGATTTCTTGTGGATGAAAGCTTTAACCTCGTTCATGGAAAAAAACTAAAGCAAAATAAACTAAAAGATGAGTTTAAACAAAGTCTTTTAAGTAAAAAGCAAGGGATTTTAACAGATAAGGATGAGGTTTACGAATATTCTTTATTTGGAGTCAAAAAGAAGGTCGCCTTTCGTTCGCTTAAAAATGGTATGGTACTAGGGGTAACGGCACCAGTTTCGGAGATTGATAGTACAAAGGATAAGCTAATTAAAAAGATTATTGTCATTACATTATTAATTGCTTTGGTATTTCTTTTTATGGCTTGGGTAAATGCAAAAACCATTGTATTACCACTAAAGAAGCTAGATGTAGCTGCCAGAGAAATTGCAAAAGGTAATTTGGACGCTTCTCTAGATTGTAAGTCTAAGGATGAGGTAGGAAGCTTGTCAAAGAGTCTTAAGGAAATGGTAAGCCAGCTTAAGCTTCGAATTCAGTATATGAATGAGCTTGCATATTTTGACACACTTACTAATGTGAAAAATAATACAGCTTATTTGCAGGAGGTTACCTTCCTTAAGAAAGAGATGGATACAGGGGCAGTAGATTTTACATTATTTGTAGTTGATGTAAATGGTTTGAAAGAAATTAATGACCATTATGGCCACGACTATGGAAATAAGCTGATTATTTCAGCAGCCAATGCAATGATACAGATATTTGGATATGAAAATGTATTTCGTATTGGCGGAGATGAATTTGCAGTGATTATGAAGGATATTAGCAGTACAAAGGGCAGTGAATTGCAACAGAAATTCATAAAATTAGTGCAAAATGCAGAAGGAGAAATTAAGCTTTCAGCAGCCATTGGTGGGGCAGCCTTTCACCCTACCGTGGATAGTGATTATGAGGGGGTATTTAAACGTGCTGATGCCAATATGTATGAAATGAAGGAACGAATGAAGGCACAAGGGGAGACTAGTAGGATAAGGAAAATGTAATAGAGTACAAAAAAGTATAAAAATTTTATTTTTATGCTTTTTTTGTTTTGAAAGCCTTTTCGGTGTCATATATTAATAAAAAACAAAAAAGGGTTTCAGTTGAGGGAAAATCAAAAAATAGAAAATCAGTTTAATCTTGCCTTAGGGCTCAGTAATGAGCAACGGAAAAAGACCGCAGACTTAGATGTAGGCTATAATCCTGTGTTAAGAGAATGGGAGATGATTGTAAAATATTCTGGTGATATTTCCTATATTGCAGAGGAAATGGGAATTCAGGTTGTACCCCTACTTAGTGGGTACGCAATTGTAAGAGTGCCAGAGGAGCGAGAGGAGGAGGTCGCTAATTTACCAGAGGTGGAGTATGTAGAAAAGCCCAAAAGTCTATATTTTGCACTAGAAACGGGGCGAAGACTTTCCTGTGTAGATGTTCTTCAAATGGGTGAAATCGGTGGCGTTGGTGCTTTAAATGGGGAAGGGGTAATGGTTGCCATTATTGATTCAGGCATTGATTATCGTCATCCTGATTTTAGAAATGATGATGGCAGTACTCGAATTCTTCGGTTGTGGGATCAAACTATTATGGGCAGTCCACCTAAGGGCTTTTATATGGGAAGTGAATTTACCAGTGAGGATATCAATGAAGCACTTAATTTGGGGATAGAGGGCAGAAATATTGTACCTAGTGTGGATTTAAGTGGCCACGGTACTCACGTTGCTTCTATTGCGGCAGGCAACGGACGGGCATCTAATGGGGTAAACCGTGGGGTGGCACCTTCGGCAACCTTAGTAGTGGTAAAGCTTGGAAATGTTATGGAGGGGGGCTTTCCTAGAACAACCCAGCTTATGACAGCAATGGATTATGTGGTGCGTTTAGCCCTAGAGCTTAATATGCCTTATGTGATTAATTTAAGTTTCGGAAATAACTATGGGGATCATCAAGGAGTATCCTTACTTGAAACCTATATGGATGATATTTCTAATATGGGAAGGGGGATAATTGTAGTAGGGACAGGAAATGAAGGAAATAAAAGACGACACAAGTCAGGAAATCTACTAGGGCAAGAGGAAGCAATCATTGAAATTGGAATTGAAGAAGGAGAGGGCACCTTAAATCTACAAATATGGAAGGAGTATCCTGATGAGTTTCAAATTCAGTTGATTCATCCTAGTGGTGAAATCTCCCCTATTTTTGTAAAGAATAATGGAGTCTGGCAGTTTCAGCTAGGAAATACCAATATAGCAGTTTATTATGGTGAGCCCACGCCCTATAATCCTTTGCAGGAAATTTATATTGAGTGGATTCCGTTAGGAGCTACCATTGATTCGGGAGTGTGGAAATTGCTGTTTTTGCCCATTGACATTATATCTGGAAGGTATGAGCTTTATCTTCCTGTTTCAGAGAAAACCAGTAGTGCAACAGGATTTTTACGTTCCAATGAAAGTGGCACACTAACTATTCCTTCTACTGCAAGCAAAGTGATTGCTGTGGGGGCGTATGATGCAATTACTAACCAGATTGCACCTTTTTCAGGAAGAGGGTTTCAAAACTCTAATATTAGACCTGATTTAGTAGCACCAGGAGTAGATATTATTGCAGCTTCCCCGGGAGGCTTTTATACCGCTAGAAGTGGAACTTCTATGGCAACACCATTTGTAAGTGGGGCAGCAGCATTGCTGATGGAGTGGGGAATTATAAGAAATCAGGATCCATATTTATATGGAGAAAAGGTAAAATCCTATTTAACAAAGGGAGCAAGAAAGCTAAATCCTAACTTGCTACATCCCAACGAAATCTATGGTTGGGGAGCACTTTGCGTTGCTAGTAGTATTCCAAGCTAAAAAAGTATCGCTGCAGGGCGACACTTTTTTAGCTTGTTCCGTTATAGGAAATTGCGTCGTAAGACGCACTAGAATCGAGTTTGCATTGCAAACTCATAAGTGTCATTTATGACACTTTGTTCTTTCTCGAAGCTCTTCTAGTAATGCATTGATTTGGTCGATATCAAGCTGTTCCATATAGTTAGATAATTGTTCAAAAGCAACCTGATATTTTTCTGGAAGCGTAAATTGCTTTAGCTCTTCAAGGATTGTAAATACTTTTCCAAAATCAAAGTCATCAATGGCTAATTGAATATTAGTAAGAAGCTGTGGAATAAGGGAGATATCTAGCTCCGCGTTAGCATTCTCCTTCTTTTCTTCAATGACTTCATAGTGAAGTAAAACAGCCTCTATTTGATTTAGTAGCTCCTGATATTTGGCCTGTAAGCTATCGATTTTGTCATCGATATAAGAAAAGTTAGAAGCTTTTCCAGCCATTTCTTGAGCCTTGGCTAATTCTGAAACAGATACGGCACCAATATTAAGGGAGGTGCTTTTTAGGGAGTGTACTTTAATGGTATAATTCTCATAATCCTTTTTCTTCCATAAATCAAAAAGCTCTTTTAGCTGGCTGGCACCATAATCATAAGTAATTTTTAGAATACTTAAGTAAGAGGATAAGGTGTCGCCGCAATTTTTCATACCCATACTAACATCTACATCAGGTAGCATAGCAGATAGAGTAGAAATATCGGAATCGCTGGTGTTCTCCTTCGTAGGGGAAGCACTAGTAACCGTAACGTGGTCAGCAGGGACAAAGCGAAGAAGTAATCGCTCTAGCTGCTGCATGTTAATTGGCTTTCCTAAATATTCATCAAAGCCTTGTGACATAAGCTGTTCTCTGGCACCATAAATGGCATCTGCAGTAAGGACAATGATTTTACTTGAACCCTTTGGAGCATAGTAGGAATTTAGTTTACGTATTTCTTCCATTGCTTCTACACCATTTAGGTCAGGCATCATTTGATCCATAAAAATAATTGGATAGTTTTTCTGTTGACATAAGGTAATTGCTTCGCTTCCTGAGGTTGCAGTATCTACAGTAAGTCCATAAGAGCTTAGAATACCAGAGGCTACTCGAAGGTTTACAAAGTTATCGTCTACTACAAGGACGGTAAAATCAGATATGGTAATGATATCTGAGGAGGTATCCGTATCTGAACGCTCCTTTAGGTAATCCTCGTTAATTGGAGTAGCATCAATAATGCGTTGCTCTAGCATAACAGTAAAGGTGGAGCCTTTTCCATAAATACTAGAAACGGTAATTTCACCGCCCATTAGGTTAGCATAGCCTTGGGCAATGGCAAGTCCAAGACCAGAGCCCTCCACACCGTAATGAATCTTTTGATCCAAACGGGAAAAGTGTTGAAATAGCTTAGGCTGCTCTTTTTCTGGAATTCCCACACCAGTATCACTAATTTCAAAGGAAAGCTGTACATTTCTTTCATCCGCTGACAGAATGGATACACGGAAGTTGACACTACCCTTTTCTGTATATTTTACCGCATTATTTAATATATTAATTAATATGCCACGAATTCGAATTTTGTCTCCCCATAGCTCCTTAGGAATTTCCTTTGTCACCTGCATATGGAACTCTAAGCCCTTTTGTTTTGCCTGAGGCTCAATAATTAAAAGGATATCATTTAGTAAATTAGATAGAAAATAGTTTCCACAAACCAATTCCATTTTTCCAGATTCAATCTTGGAAATATCTAAAATATCATTGATAATTGCTAGTAGGTTGTGAGAGGACCATTTTATGTCTGACACTTGACTTCGCACCTCATCACTAATATCCATTTTAAGTAGAAGCTCAGAAAAACCAATAATGGCGTTCATTGGGGTTCTAATTTCATGGGACATATGAGCTAGGAAGGTACTTTTTGCCTGATTAGCATTTTCAGCAGCCTCCTTAGCGACCTCTAATTCCTTTAGTGCTTTGATACGGTCTGAAAGGTCCGTTACAATAATAATATAGCCAATAATGTCATTGTAATCATCGTACATTTTGTTAATTGCAAGATTACAATAGGTTTGATTGTGGTAGCAAAGTACATCTATATTTTTTTGCTTTTCCTCAAAGGAGGCAATTTCCTTTTCCTTACAATCAAATAAATGATGAAGCTTAAAGCTGGTCATGGAATCCTTTTTTACGCCTAAGAAGGAAAAGCCAATATCATTTACTAGCTGTAATCGCCACTTCGTATCGAATACCAACACCGGTACGGTGAGGGAGTGATATATAAATTCTGACATGTTATTTAAATTAATTTTAGAGCGATTGGAAGAATTCACAGCGTTATATAACACCAAAAGCCCCAAAAACTGAGTTAGCGTACTACCTGGAATGGCAGGCTTACCTAGGATTGGGAAGATAGTATCTAATATCATCCCTAAAAAAATAATTAAGAGAGTTAAAAAAATTTTTCTGCCTAATATTTTTAGTCTTCTTTTTGGACCATGACGATACATATATACAAGAAATAGAATAAGATTCACAGCAATTACGATAGAATATATTGTGTATAAGGTATTCCAAAGGGTTTTGGTAAGGGAGTAGGTCATACCATATTCACTAAGATAATAGGTGGCATGGTCTTTTCGAATTGTGAAAAAGTATAAAAAAATTCCTGAAAATGCAATGACATTACTGATTTGGCGGTATATTTTCTTAATTTCACATAAATAGCCTACTAGCATCTGGGAAAAAATGAGATAAGCAAATACACCTATCATACCAAGTCCGCGCCAAAAATAAGCCTTTTGGGGGTCTGATTGTATGATTACACCATAAAAGCCCAGACTCCATATGGCACTAAAAAAACAACACAAACAAAGAATACGATTTTCTATGTATTTCATTTCTTTTGTGCGTAACACATGAAAAGAAAAATACAGTGCTAAAATAAAATATGCAAATATAGTTTGAGAGAGTAAAAATTCCATTTTTTATGCTCACCTCCATCATTCTTCTTATTGGTTTAATGCTTGACCGATTGTTTCTAATAGGGTTTCCTTTGTAACTGGTTTGGCAAGGCAGGCAAAAGGGTTATAAGGATAGCATTCCTTTAGCGCATCTCTATCTAGTGTGCCAGATAAAATAATGACAGGGGTATCGTGGCAAGCATCATTTTGCCTTATCATATTAATTAATGCTGCACCACTATATAAAGGCATTTGATAATCTAGTAAAACTACATCAGGAGTATGTTTTGCTAAATAGCTTAGGGCTAGCTTTGAAGAATTAATGATTACAACATGATAGGTATCATGAAGTAAAGCCTCAATTTGTTTTAAATATGTAATATCATCGTCAATAGCAAGGACAACCTTACGACTGTTATCCTGAGTCCACCTACGATAGATTTCCATTACCTTTTCCTTTAAAGCTTCCTTAGCGACAGGCTTTACTAAATAGCCATCTACCCCCATTATCATTGAATTTACTACTGTATATTTATCCCGCTTTCCTGTTACGAGAATCACTGGAACATTAATACACTCATTTAGATTGCGAAGATGTTCTAAGGTTTTGAAGCCGTTCATAACAGGCATATCGATATCTAACAAAATAACATCTACAGGGTGTTGTTTCACATATTCGATGGCTTGTTTTCCACCATTTACAGAAGCAACATTTGCAATACCCTCTAAATATAGGCTCATTGTGTCTAGCACTTGCATATCATCATCCACCAATAAGACATTTGGCCTCATTTCTACCATTGTAACACCTCCCCGATTTTGTGATTTTATAAATGAATCTAATTAAGAATATTATATCATAAATCGAGCCTTCTGCAAACAAATAATCTGTTCTGTATGAGGCTAGAAAGGATTCCCTTGCAAAAATGCTAGATAGTCGGTAGAATTGAGGAATAGGAGGAAAAAGACAATGACTACTATTAGGAAAATGGAAGAAAAGGACAAAAATGAAGTACTGAATATGATGCGAGTATTTTACGCTTCCGATGCAGTTTTTACCAATGGCTCAGAGGAAATATTTGAAAGTGATGTGAATGCCTGTGTAGGAGAGTGTCCATTTCTAGAGGGATATGTGTTTGAAGAAAAGGAAACCATACAAGGCTATGGTATGCTTGCCAAAAGCTTTTCTACAGAATTTGGTAAGCCTTGTATATGGGTGGAGGATATCTATGTTAAGCCAGCATATCAGGGGTTAGGAATTGGTAGCCAATTTTTTAGAGTGATAGAGGAAATGTATCAGGATGTGTTACTTCGTCTTGAGGTAGAGGAAGAAAATGAAAGAGCGGTTCATGTTTATAAGAAAAGTGGATTTGATGAGCTTCCGTATATGGAAATGAAGAAATATGTAGGAAAAAAATAGGGTGTGATTTAAAGTGTGTCACACCCTTTTACGTTAGTAATCTACATCAATATTTCCTAAGCTATTTTCAATGGTAAGCTTATTGGTAGTGGAAGAATCCTTGGCAGCTTGCGCAAAGGATTTTTTCTTTGCATCCCCATTGATAGTTAAACTACCAAAATCAGTGGACATGGAAATATCATAATTAGTTAGGTCTAAAGCTGTGTCTAAAGAGATATTACCTGTGGAATTTGTTACATCTAAATTGGTGAAGCTACAATGAGATAAGGAAATATTTCCTACATCAGCAGTTACCTTTCCATTACCTAAGTCACAATCCTCTGTTTCTAGATTGCCTACATTAGCAGTGAAATCAGAATGCTTAAAGGTGCAAGAGGATAGGTTAATTTCGCCCACAGAAGCCTCAAGGGTCATATCCTTTGCTTGCATATCTTTTATGGTGATATTTCCTACAGAGGAATAGATGTTGCCTTCGTTTATGACAGCATCAGAAGGAAGGGTTAAGGTAATCTTACATTTTGCCTTATTTATTTTTTTCCAGTTCTTCCAATTATGTGGAGTGTTTGGCTGCGTTAAGGTAAGTGTGTTATGCTCTACAGTTACTTTTGGAACAAACTCAGAGCTACATTCATAGGATAAGCTATAGGTATCTCCTGTTTCAAGCTTTACATCTGCAATGTCCGCGTCAATTTTAATGGAATCAAAGGCTTCAAGCTCGCCTTCATAGGTTTCTACAGTACCTCCTAATTTAGAATCTGGTAGAAACCAACCAGATAAATGATAAATGGAACCAATGAGAATACAAATGATAGTTACCACAGATAAAAGAATGAGATAAATGGTTTTATTCATAGTTTTCAATCCTTTCTATTTTTTGAGAGTACTATTTAATACAGCGTGTATCACCGAGGCAATCGGCCAGATAATCCAAGTAAGGTGCCAGTCAAAGGTAAGAAAGCTAATACTTAGATAAATACAGGTTACAGTAGTCCAGTAAACCGACATAATTGTTGCGGCTGTTTTGGAAATATATTGTTTCTCTGGATGCTGAGTAGAAACAAAGTTTCCTCCTACGGTAGTGGCATCATTTAATTTTAAAAGGGTATCATAGCTACTGTTTATCATACTTGTAAGTACAATCATAAATACTCCAATGGCAACAAAAATAAATAAAAGTGTACCAGAAATGTTATCAATACTTAAGCGTCCTAATTTTAGGTTTAGTGTATCAAGAATAGCTGCTGGAAGAAAGCTAAGGATACATAGCACAATACCTATGGTAAGTAATAGGGCGTAGGTTGGACGGTAACGCTCCTTTTGGTCATTTATATAGTGTGTAGTGGAAAAATCAATGGTACAAGGCTCCTGCTTTAAAAAGTCATATCGATGCATGATAATTGGGGAGGATACGAATAATACCACTGCAGCTGCTACACAAATTATTAGGAAGCAAGCGCCAAATGCCTCGTAAATTGAAGAGGAAAATCCATCTGTTAAGGTGGCGCCAATTGGACTAATAATGCATAGGAGTACTCCAAGGGCGATTTTAAATCCAAAGGATGCTCTCGCTTTTAAATATTGTTTGCATTCCTCTAAGGAAACCTTTCTGCTGTTAATAGGAGTCGTGTGGGTTACCACGCTATGAATTCCTAAATCCTCAGAAAGCTCGTCTAGGTTGCCAAATTCTGAGATTACGGTGCCTACCGCCTCGTTATCACTGATTCCTTCGTTTCTTAGTTCGTTATATTTATCCTCCATCATTTGCCATAGTTCATTTTTTGCTCGCAATACCTCTGGGGTATGAGGTAAAGACGAGAACATGGTTTCTAAATAATTTCTAATTGTTTCCATAAGGCTCCTCCTTTAAAATAAAATGTTCTACCACTTCTTTTGTTAAAATCCATTCCCGACATTTTTCCTTATAAAAATTCTTGCCTGACTCAGTAATACGGTAATAGGTCCGCCTTTTTCCACTGCCTTCTTCGTCAGAGGAAAAGGATTCAATATACCCATTCTTTTCCATGCGAGTAAAGGCGGAGTATAAGGTGGTTTCCTTTATTATGTATTTTTCCTGAGTTAATTGTTTGATTTGCTTCGAAATCTCATAGCCATAGGAAGGACGTTGCATAAGAAGATACAAAATCATGGTGTCGTTATAACCACGGATGACATCGCTACTGATACTGTTCATATTACATCTCCTTTTGTAAGTCATATACTATAGGTAATTGCGAAACGCAGTTTTAGTCTTCTTTAGTTGTACAAAATATACATACCAACGCAGGTACGCTCTCGCTACGTTGTCCCTCGTAGCGGTGCATAATATGCCAAAATACGGCATATAAACACCGACGGGGACAAAGTACCTGCTTATGGAATTGTATATTTTGTACAACTAAAATAAGCTTTTTGGGCGTTTCACAAATGTCTAGTTATATCTATGTTAGACGTACTACGACTAATGGTGTTATGACTGTCGTACTACGACTGATGAAGTAAATATAACATGGATAAAAATGGATGTCAATAGGGGGAAATAAAAAATGTGATTGCAATAAAAGGGGGAATGGGATAGAATCAAAAAATGTGGAGAAAACGGTAGTTGCGAAACACAGGTTAGTTTATTTAGTTGTATCAAATATACAATCCAATGCAGGCACGCTTGCGCTACGTTGTCCCTCGTTACGCCACATAATGTACCAAAATACGGTACATAAGTGGCGACGGGGACAAAAGTACCTGCTTATGGATTTGTATATTTGATACAATAAAAAGTTTGTGAGGTGTTTCGCAAATGCGTGAGAGAAAAGAGGAAAGAGGAGAGCAGCATGAAAAAGACGACGGAAGAATTATTAACGGATTTAAA
>JAFPBJ010000179.1 GCA_017390525.1 Lachnospiraceae bacterium
GATAATGCTAAGAAAAGAACAAAAGAATGGAGAATACACATGTCGGATTTACAAAGTGAAATAAAGAAAAGACGTACCTTTGCCATTATCTCTCATCCAGATGCTGGTAAAACGACCTTAACAGAGAAATTTTTATTATACGGTGGTGCTATTAATACAGCAGGCTCCGTAAAAGGAAAGGCAACTAGTAAGCATGCTGTGTCTGACTGGATGGAAATAGAAAAGGAAAGAGGAATTTCCGTTACCTCTTCTGTTCTTCAATTTAACTATGATGGATATTGCATTAATATCTTGGATACTCCTGGACATCAGGATTTCTCAGAGGACACCTATCGAACTCTTATGGCAGCAGATTCAGCCGTGATGGTAATTGATGCTTCCAAGGGTGTAGAGGCACAGACCATTAAGCTATTTAAGGTATGTGTTATGAGAAACATACCGATTTTTACCTTTATCAACAAAATGGACCGAGAAGCAAGGGATACCTTTGATTTATTAGATGAAATTGAGCAGGTGTTGGGAATTAAAACCTGTCCTATTAACTGGCCAATTGGCTGCGGAAAGGAATTTAAAGGAGTGTATGATAGAAATAGTAAAATGGTATCCTCCTTCCAAGCGGTAGCAACAGGTGGCTCTAAGGCAGCAAAAGAAACAGATTTATCCATTGATGATCCTGCCCTAAAGGAGGAAGTAGGAGAACTGTTATACGATAAATTATTAGAGGAAATTGAGCTATTAGATGGTGCAAGTGATCCCTTTGATATTGATTTAGTAAGTAAAGGAAAGCTATCTCCTGTATTTTTCGGTTCCGCCCTTACCAACTTTGGAGTAGAGCAATTTTTAAATCACTTTTTGCAAATGACTAGCTCCCCACTTCCAAGAATATCTGATAAGGGTGAAATTGACCCAATGGGAGATCATTTCTCAGCTTTTGTATTTAAAATTCAGGCAAATATGAATAAAGACCACAGAGATAGAATTGCCTTTATGCGAATTTGCTCAGGAAAGTTCGAGGCAGGCATGGAGGTCACTCATGTGCAAAGCGAGAAGAAAATGCGCTTATCTCAGCCACAGCAAATGATGGCAAAGGATAGAAAAATTGTAGAGGAAGCATATGCAGGAGATGTAATTGGTGTATTTGATCCAGGGATTTTCTCCATTGGAGATACAGTTTGCGTACCTTCTAATAAGTTTCGCTATGAGGGAATTCCAACCTTTGCGCCAGAGCATTTTGCAAGGCTCATTCAACTAGATTCTATGAAGCGAAAACAATTTGTAAAGGGTGTAACACAAATTGCACAGGAAGGTGCCATTCAGATTTTTCAGGAATATACTGCAGGAATGGCAGAAATTATTGTAGGCGTTGTAGGTGTACTTCAATTTGATGTATTAAAATATCGCCTAGAAAATGAATATGGTTGTGACATTAGATTAGAGCCCCTATCTTATTCTCACATTCGCTGGATTAAGGATCGCACCATAGATCCAAATACCCTAAAGGGCGTAATGGATGTTAAAAAAGTAAAAGACATGAAGGGCAATCCTTTGCTTTTATTTAATAATGAATGGAATATCCGTATGGTATTAGAAAAAAATGAAGGCCTTGAGCTAATGGAATTTAGCAAGGAATAAGGAAAGACAAAATACAAAAGGCTAGGTGCATAAGGAAGCTGCTTTTTGCTTATGATAAAGGTAAATGAGAAGAAGTAAGCAGGAGGTAGAACAGTGAAAATAGCATTTTATGATACGAAGCCCTATGACAAAATATGGTTTGAGCCTATGGCAAAAGAAGCAGGAATGGAAATGATTTTTCATGAAAGTAAATTAAATGAAGATACGGTGATGTTAGCAAAAGAGTGTGATGCTGTCTGTATTTTTGTAAATGATACTGCAAATAAAGAGGTTATTGAACAATTGGTAGGCTATGGGGTGAAGGGAATTTTACTTCGTTGTGCAGGGTTTAATAACGTGGATTTTCGAACTGCCAAGGATCATATTACCGTGTATCGGGTGCCAAGCTACTCCCCAGAGGCAGTGGCAGAATATACCATGGCAATGATTTTAGCGGTAAATCGACAGATTCATAGAGCCTATGTAAGAACAAAGGAATTTAACTTTAGCATTCATGGCTTAATGGGGATTGACCTTCATGATAAGGTGGCAGGTGTCATTGGAACAGGAAAAATCGGCCAAATGATGATTGATATTTTAAAAGGGTTTAAAATGAAAATCCTAGCATACGATTTGTTTCCCAATGAGAAGCTAGATGTTGATTATGTAGATCTAGATACCTTACTAAAGGAATCGGATGTCATTACCCTTCATTGTCCCCTTACAGCAGAAACAAAGCATATCATTTGCAAGGAAAGCATAGAAAAAATGAAGGATGGCGTCATTTTAGTCAATTCCTCAAGAGGCGCCCTAATTAAAACCAGTGACTTAATCGATGGGTTAAATCGGAAAAAGTTTTTAGGAGTGGGGCTAGATGTATATGAGGAAGAGGAGGAATACTTTTTTGAGGATAAATCTAATGAAATTGTAGTAGATGAGGAGCTGGTGCGGCTAACTGCTTATCCCAATGTGATTATCTCCTCTCATCAGGCGTTTTTTACCACAGAAGCTATGAAGGCGATTGCACAGGTAACCATAGAAAATGCAAAGAGCTTAATACAAGGAGTATCCTCTCAAAATGAGGTGAAATTATTGGAATAGTTGATTTTATTAAGGAAAAATTGATAAAAATACAAGAGGCAGCATAACTTTTCAAAGTGAAAAATAGATTATTTTAATTTTTTTTACAAAAAAGACTTGCATTTTTAAAAAATATGAGGTATCTTATAAGTAACTTAAGCAAATGAAGAACAAGGGTGTTCATAATCTAATAGAACTAGATGAATGAATGCCCTTTTTTTGTAGGCTAGTTGATGCAAAAAAGTAACAAAAATTGAAAGGAAGATAGGAATATGAAGGGACAAAGCGTAACAGAAATTTTTGGAACAAATGTATTTAACGATGCGGTAATGAAAGAAAGATTACCTAAAAAAGTATATCAAGAATTAAAGAAGACCATTGAAAATGGTGAAACCTTAAATCCAGATATTGCTGATACAGTAGCACAGGCAATGATGGAATGGGCAGTGGAAAAAGGTGCGACTCACTATACTCACTGGTTCCAACCAATGACAGGAATTACAGCAGAAAAGCATGATGCATTTATTAACCCAACTTCAGATGGAAAAGTAATTCTTGAATTTTCAGGAAAAGAATTAATCAAAGGTGAGCCAGACGCATCTTCATTCCCATCAGGTGGATTAAGAGCAACTTTTGAGGCAAGAGGATATACAGCTTGGGATTGTACATCACCAGCCTTCGTAAAAGAAAGTCCAAATGGTGTCACATTATGTATTCCTACAGCTTTTTGTTCATATACAGGCGAAGCCTTAGATAAAAAGACTCCACTTCTACGTTCTATGGAAGCCATTGATAAACAAGCAATGCGTATTTTAAAATTATTTGGTAACACTACAGCAACTAAGGTTACAACCTCTGTAGGACCAGAGCAAGAATACTTCTTAGTAGATAAAGAAAAATACTTAAAACGTAAGGATTTAATTTTTACAGGACGTACATTATTTGGTGCAATGCCTCCAAAAGGTCAAGAAATGGATGATCATTACTTTGGTATTATCAAAGAAAGAATTGCTGGCTTCATGAAAGAATTAAATGAAGAATTATGGAAGCTTGGTGTAACAGCTAAGACGCAACATAATGAAGTAGCACCTGCTCAACATGAGTTAGCACCAATTTATGCATCTAACAACGTAGCAACTGACCATAACCAATTAGTAATGGAATTAATGAAAAAGGTTGCAGATAGACATGGACTAGCTTGTTTATTACATGAAAAACCATTCGCAGGAGTAAATGGTTCTGGTAAGCATAATAACTGGTCATTAGTAACAGATGATGGATTAAACTTACTTGATCCAGGAAAGACTCCTCATGAAAATGTACAATTTTTATTAGTATTAACAGCAATTTTAAGAGCCGTTGACTTACATGCAGATTTACTTCGTATGTCAGCAGCAAGTGCTGGAAATGACCACAGACTTGGAGCCAACGAAGCACCTCCAGCAATTATTTCTGTATTCTTAGGAGAACAATTAGAAGACGTATTAAATCAATTAGATACTAAGGGTGAAGCTACTAGCTCAAAACAAGGTGAAAAAATGGCAGTTGGTGTTCACACATTACCTGAATTCCAAAAGGATGCTACTGATCGTAACCGTACTTCACCATTTGCATTTACTGGAAATAAATTTGAGTTCAGAATGTTAGGATCTACTGCATCTATTGCAAACCCTAATATCGTACTTAACACAATTGTTGCAGATGTATTCTGTGAAATTGCAGATAAGCTAGAAAAAGCAGAAGATTTTGATTTAGCTGTACATGATTTAATTAAAGAATATATTTCAGAACATAAGAGAATTGTATTTAATGGAAATGGTTATTCAGATGAATGGTTAGCAGAAGCAGAAAGACGTGGACTTCCAAATTTAACATCTACTGTAGATGCAATTCCAGCATTAATTACAGAAAAATCAATTAAAGTGTTTACAAAACACAATGTATTTACTGAAACAGAGTTAAGATCTCGTGCGGAAATTAAATTTGAGAATTATGCAAAAACAATTAACATTGAAGCATTATCAACCCTTGATATTGCTAAGAAACAAATTGTACCAGCTGTTATGAAATATCAAAGCCAATTAGCAAAAGATATTATTAGCTTAAAAGAGGTTGGTGTAGATACTTCTGTACAAAAAGAAATTCTTGATAAGATTACAGCAGAATTAGTAAAATTACAGGCAGCTATTGCAAAATTAGCTGAGGTAACAGAAAAAGCAACGACTTTAGAAGAGGATATTCCGGCTCAAGCAAGATACTATCATGATGAAGTATTTGCAGCAATGCAAGCAGTAAGAGAACCAGCTGATGTACTTGAAATGTTAGTTGCAAAAGAAGCATGGCCATTCCCAAGCTATGGAGATTTATTATTCGAAGTTTAGTAACGAAAAAATAAATGAAGAAAACCGTCCTTTTTAGGATGGTTTTTTTCTTGCATTTAAAAGAAAAGATGAGTATAATTGTGTATAGAAAAAGTGAAACTGCAAACAATAGCATCGTAAAGGAAAAGGGAAGGATAAATATGAACAACCGAGGAGAAACCAATGAAATTGTAGTGTTCCTAGCAGGACTTTGTATGCTAGTAGCAGGAGGCTTTATGTTTACACAATGGGTAGATGTATCCTCAAGCTTTGGAAGAATGATGGATATGGGAAACGTTCAATTACCAACAGGAACGATTTTTATCCCATTTATTATTGGTGTTGTCATGCTATTTTTTAAGCCCAACATTCTAGCAAAGCTTATTACAGGCTTAGGGTTAATGATTATTGTACTTGCTATTATTTTAAGTATGAAACTAACCTTTAAAACACATAGCTTATACGAAGTATTAATTATGTTTACATTATTATTTGGAGGGCTTGGATTATTAGGTAGAGTATTACTTAAGAATCCGAAAAAGAATGATTATAACGACTATATGGAAAGGTAAGAACTAAAATGGAACCAGCACGAAGAAAGCGAATCAATCGATACAAACAATTTATTGTGATTAGTTTTTTGGCACTTACTTGTATTCCTTGTTTCGTAAGTATCTTTTTGCTTGGTAAGGTAAATAAGCTAGAAAAAGAGATTACTTTAATTGCGAGGGAACACACTGTAGAACAGCTAGAGCTTTTGTCAGGAAGCTCCTTAGAACAGGAAATGAATGAAGAGGCCTTAAGTGGAGTACTTTCTACGGATATTAAAGATAATCAAGAAGAAAAACAGGTATATTTAACCTTTGATGACGGACCAAGTGAACAAACAGATGAGATTTTAGATATTTTAAAAGAGCATAATGTAAAGGCTACCTTTTTTGTAATAGGAAAAACAGATGCAGAATCGAAGCGCATCTATAAACGAATTGTAGAAGAAGGACATACCTTAGGCATGCATTCCTACACCCACGATTATCAGAAAATATATGCCAGTCAGGAAGCCTTTGAACAGGATGTTACAAAGCTATCGGATTTGCTATATGATACAACAGGGGTGAGACCAAAATATTACAGATTTCCAGGAGGAAGTAGTAATACAGTTTCTAGGGTGCCAGTAAAAAATCTGATACAGTATTTAAATGAAGAGGGAATTACCTATTATGACTGGAATGCTTTAAATGGAGATGCGGTAACGAAGGAAATTAGTTGTGCTCAGTTAAATCGCAATATTCTAAAGGATGTAAGAAGGTACAATGTTTCTATTGTATTAATGCATGATTTAGTACAACGTCATAACACAGTAAAGGCGTTACCTTCTTTGATTAAACAATTAAAAAAAGAGGGCTATGAATTACTTCCGATTTCGGATAGCACCCCTGTTATACAGCATGTAAAATTAAAATAAAGTGTCGCTGCAGGGCGACACTTTTGTTTCTTGTAGGAAATGGAGTAGCTTATGAATTATCAACAGGCGATGGAATATATTAGCAATTTGGAATTAAATAAAGGAAGCGTGTTAGGTCTTGAGCCTATTAGAAACTTATTAAAACGATTAGGCAATCCTCAAGACGAATTATCAGTGATTCATATAGCAGGTACCAACGGAAAAGGCTCGACTCAGGCATTTTTACTAGGAGTGCTAAAAGAGGCTGGCTATCAGGTGGGAAGCTACATTTCTCCAACTATTTTTCAGTATCGGGAACGGATTCAAATAGGTGGCACATACATAAGTGAGGAAGAAATCAGTGCTTTATTTACAAGAATTGTTCCTATTGTAGAAGAAATGAAGGCAAATGGGGAAGGGAGTCCCACAGCCTTTGAAATAGAAACAGCCATAAGCTTTTTATATTTTAAAGAAAAAAAGGTGGATTTTGTATTATTAGAAACAGGGCTAGGTGGACGAGAGGATGCTACCAATGTAGTGCTTAAGCCGATTTGCTCTGTGATTACTAATGTATCTATGGATCACATGGGGATTCTTGGCAATACCCTAGAGGAGATAGCTAGGGAAAAAGCAGGAATTATAAAAGAAGGTTGCCCGATTATATTAGGAATCAATGAGGAAAGGGTAGTAAAGGTAGTAAGTCAGGTAGCTAAGGAAAAGCAAGCACCCCTTTATTTCGTAAAAAAGGAGCTTCTTACCCTAAAGCAAAGTGGCATTACAAAACAAACCTTATCCTACAAGGAATATGAGGAGATAGACATATCCTTAGGGGGAAATTATCAGATTGATAACGCAGCAACTGCCCTTGAGGTGCTTTCTTATCTTAAGACTAGATATCCAATTACAGAACCAAACATTAGAGCTGGAATGAGCAAAACTAAGTGGCAGGGAAGATTTGAGGTAATAAAAGAGAGACCCTTAGTCATACGAGATGGGGCTCATAATGAGGCAGCGGCAAGGGCTTTAGAAGAGTCCATAAAAGAACATTTTACAAATAAGAAAATAACTTATATAATGGGTATGTTAAGGGATAAGGAATTTGAAAAGGTAACTGCCATTACAGCCCCTTATGCTAGCAGAATTTATACCATATCTACACAGGGAAAAAGAGGCTTAGAGGCTAAGGTGCTAGCGAAAGAAGCGAAGCAATACTGTGAAAATGTAATTCCCCTTGCTTCTCCTAAGAAGGCATTAGAGGAGGCAATTCATTCTTGCGAGCTAGAGGAAGTAATAATTATATTTGGTTCTTTATCGTATATTGGAAATCTAGAAGATAGGAGTGGGATATAGAACATGGAGCGTTACAATTTAATTATTAATAACCCCTTGTATCAAGAGTATATGAATCAGATACAGGAGGA
>JAFPBJ010000180.1 GCA_017390525.1 Lachnospiraceae bacterium
CAAGCAGAAAATTTAAGAAAAATGTTTCTTGCAATGGCAAAGGATATTAGAGTAATACTAATTAAATTAGCAGACCGTTTGCATAACCTACGTACACTTCAATATATGCGTCCGGAAAAGCAAAAGGAAAAGGCAAGAGAAACTCTAGATATTTATGCTCCAATTGCCCATAGACTAGGAATTTCCAAGATCAAAATTGAATTAGACGATTTATCTCTTAAGTACCTAAAGCCAGAGATATACAATGATTTAAATGAAAAAATATCTGCTAGAAAAACAGAACGAGAGCAGTTTATTACCCAAATTGTAAATGATGTAAGACACCACATTGAAAATGCAGGGATTGTGGCGCAAATTGATGGAAGAGTAAAGCACTTTTTCAGTATTTATAAAAAAATGGTAAATCAGGATAAAACGCTAGATCAGATTTACGATTTATTTGCAGTTAGAATTAAGGTGGATACAGTAAAGGACTGCTATGCAGCCTTAGGTGTTATTCATGAAATGTATAAGCCTATTCCAGGAAGATTTAAGGATTACATTGCGATGCCAAAGCCTAATATGTATCAATCTCTTCATACTACCTTAATCGGACCAGAGGGACAACCTTTTGAAATTCAGATTCGTACGTATGAAATGCATAAGACAGCAGAATACGGAATCGCTGCCCATTGGAAATATAAAGAAAATGTAGGTGGAGGCTTAGCTCAGGATAAAGAGGAAGCGAAGCTAAGCTGGTTAAGACAAATCCTTGAGTGGCAAAGAGACATGTCTGATAACAAGGAATTTTTAAGCTTACTTAAGACAGACCTAGATTTATTTGCAGAACAGGTATATTGCTTTACCCCTTCGGGAGATGTAAAAAGCTTACCAAATGGCTCTACACCAGTAGATTTTGCATATAGCATTCATAGTGCAGTAGGAAACAAAATGATTGGGGCTAGAGTAAATGGTAGACAGGTTACCTTTGATTACAAGATTCAAAATGGAGATAGAATTGAAATTGTTACCTCTCAAAATTCCAAAGGCCCAAGCCGGGATTGGTTAAATATTGTAAAAAGTACCCAAGCAAAGAATAAAATCAATCAGTGGTTTAGGCAAGAATTTAAAGAAGATAACATTGTTCGTGGAAAAGAATTAATTCATACTTATTGTAAGGCTAGAAATATTATTTTAAACGACTACCTAAAACCAGAATATATGGGAAAGGTTATGTTAAAATATGGCTTTAAGGACTGGGATTCTGTTTATGCAGCCATTGGTCATGGGGGCTTAAAGGAAGGTCAGGTAGTAAATAAGTTAATCGAGGAATATGATAAAGAGCATAAAAAACAGATTTCTGATGATGAAATATTAGATCAAGTGCCAAATCAGGATATGCCGAAAAGGGTTGGCAAATCCAAAAATGGAATTGTGGTAAAAGGAATTCATGATGTGGCAGTTCGTTTTTCAAAATGCTGTAGTCCAGTACCAGGAGATGAAATTGTAGGCTTTGTTACAAGAGGGCGTGGCGTATCTATTCATAGAACAGATTGCGTTAATATTTTATGTATGCCAGAGCTTGATAGGAAACGATTAATTGATGCAGAGTGGCAGAGTCAGGAGAATACAGGTGGAGAGCTGTATACCACTGAGATTAAAATTTATGCCAACAATCGTTCCGGCATTTTGGTGGATATTTCTAAAATTTTTACAGAGCTAAAAATTGATGTAATTTCCATGAATGTGCGTACCAATAAGCAAGGAAAGGCTACCATTGCTATGTCCTTTGATATTCATGGAGTAGAGCAGCTTAGTAGAATTATTTCTAAAATACGAAATGTAGAAAGTGTAATAGATATCGAGCGAACAGCAGGCTAGAAAAGGAGAACAAAACTCATGACACCAGGAAATGATAAAATGATGATTTTAGAAACACAGGTAGGACCATTGGTTACAAATTGCTATGTTCTTGCAAATGTAAAAACAAAGGAAGCAATTATTATTGATCCAGGGGCAGAGGTTCAAAATATAATCAGCATTTTAGAGCAGGAAGAACTTAACTGTATAGGAATCTTTTTAACCCATGGTCATTGCGACCATATAGGGGCAGTGGAAGGACTAAAAGTGCAGTATCCAACTGCACCTATCTATGTAGGAAGGCTAGAAAAGGATTTAATTGAAAATCCAGAGGAAAACTTATCGATTCCTATTTTTTCTAAGTCTCAAACTGTAAAAGCAGACGTATTTCTAGAGGATGGACAATTACTTGATTTATTAGGGACACAAATTGAGGTAATAGAAACAAAGGGGCATACTATAGGAAGTGTTTGCTATTATGTGGAGGAATTAGGTGTCCTATTTAGCGGAGATACTGTTTTTTATCATAGTGTGGGAAGAACAGATATGCCAACAGGAAATGGTGGAGAAATTTTACACTCATTAAATGAAATTGTGTTAAAGCTACCAGAGGAAACCACCATTTATCCGGGACATGGTGAAAATACAACGGTAAAAGAGGAAATCCTTAATAATCCGTTTTCAGATGGAGTGGAAACGTTATAATGGAAGGATATACCAAGCAGCGAAGCATTTGCCTTTTACAAAACAAGGATATATTTGAATATGATATTCGGTCTTTATTGTATGCATTTTTTCCTCAAATTAAAATTATAATTGGTGAAAAAGAGCACACTCCTATTCTTAAGCTAGAGTTCTTAAATGGAGCATGTGAAGGCTGGTTATTTGAAGAGGGAAAAACAATAGCCAATCAAACTACAGAATGTGATTTAGAAGATAAGGATACTGGTCGCAATCAAGTAAAGCGTATGGTATATAACCTTTTGGTGGCATATACAGGAAGAAAGCTTGCTTGGGGAACCCTAACAGGAATACGTCCAGTAAAAATTGCCAGTCATTTGTATGAGCAACAAATGAAAGAACAGGAGATTATTTCTCATTTTATGGAAACTTATCTTACCTCAGAGCAAAAGGCAAGACTATGCTATCAAGTAGCAAAAAAAGAAGATGAAATATTAAAAGCAGTACCCTACCACAATCAGTATAGCTTGTATGTAGGGATACCTTTTTGTCCAAGTAGATGTTTATATTGCTCCTTTACTTCCTATCCTATTTCCTTATATGAAGGTAAGGTAGAGGATTATTTGCAGGCCTTATTTAAGGAGATAGAATTTGTAAAGCAAGTGTACAAAAACAAAGTGCTTACTAGCATTTATATTGGAGGTGGGACACCAACCTCTTTGTCAGCACCTCAGCTAGAACGCTTACTAGACCATTTAAATCGTTGCTTTGATTTAAATGAAATTCAGGAAATTACAGTAGAGGCAGGAAGACCAGACAGCATTACAAGAGATAAGCTTAAGGTATTGAGTAAGTATAAGGATATTAGAATTAGCATAAATCCACAGACCATGAATCAAAAGACCTTAGATTTAATTGGAAGAAAGCACACCATAGAACAAGTGGAGCAAACCTTTTATATTGCAAGAGAGCTGGGATTTTCTAATATTAATATGGATATGATTGTAGGCTTAATGGGAGAAAGCTTATCTGACATTGAGCATACCTTAAAGAAGCTGAAAAGGTTAAATCCTGACAGCCTAACAGTACATTCTCTTGCAATCAAAAGAGCTGCTAATTTAAACATAAAAATGGAGGAATATAAAGACTACATTACTGGAACCACCAATGAAATGTTAGAATTGGTAGACCAATTTGCAGGGGAAATGGGACTTTCTCCTTATTATTTGTATCGCCAGAAAAATATTCCAGGAAATTTAGAAAATATTGGATATGCAAAGGAAGGAAAGGCATGTCTTTATAATATACTAATTATGGAGGAAAAACAGTCAATTGTGGCAGTAGGCGCTGGTGGTGCAACAAAGCTAGTAGATGCAGAAAAGGGCTTAATCACGCGAGTGGAAAATGTAAAAGATGTAGATAATTATATTACACGCATTGATGAGATGATAGGAAGAAAAAAAGAAAGCATGTAAGAAAGTTTGGTTACTTAGGAGGCCAGGTTATGCTGGACATTTATGAAGAAAAAGAAGACAATTACTATGAGGTAGAGCTGAAGGAACTATTAGTTCATGGAATTTGCGTCAGTAATTTAGCCTATTTACTAGGAAAAGAGTTGGGATATAGTGAAGAGGATGCCTATGACCTAGCAGTGGCAGGATTACTCCATGACATAGGAAAACTAAGGCTTAGCAACTACATTTATGAAAAAAATGCCAATCCTTTGCAAATTGATGAGTTAAGATATGTAAGAATTCATTCTACCTTAGGGTATATGATTTTAAGGGAATACGATTATTCAGAGAAAATTTTAAATGGAATTTTATACCATCATGAAAACTTTGACGGGTCAGGGTATCCTGCTAATTTGGTAGGGGAAGATATCCCTATGGAAGCAAGGATTCTAAGAGTATGTGATGTGTACTCAGCCTTAATTTCTAATAGACCCTATAGAAAGGCATTTGATGCAGAAACTGCAATGGAATTAATGATTGATGAAGTAAAAAACTATGATATGAAGGTATTTTTAGCCTTTCAAAGAGTGGTAAATTCCAAGGCACTATGGGAAAAAATCGGTTGTTTTGTGGAGCAGCCTTTAGATGAATAAAGAATCATGCGCAGAAAACAGCGCAGGAATGGAGGATAA
>JAFPBJ010000181.1 GCA_017390525.1 Lachnospiraceae bacterium
GAAATCTGGATGTCCTAATAAGGAAATAGCGATTCCTAGTCTTTGTTTCATTCCAAGAGAAAAATTTCTTGCCTTTTTCTTATCATTTACGTCAAGACCTACACAGCTTAACACCCTTTCGGTTTCTTCCTTCTCTTTAATGCCATATAATTTACGAAAATACTCTACATTTTCCTTTCCTGTCATATTTCCGTAGATTCCAGGTGCTTCAATTAAAGAACCAATGCGTGCTCTTTGCGGAGTCAAATCCTCACTACCAAATAGCTTAATACTCCCTTCTGAAGCCTTAGCAAGTCCAGTAACCATTTTCATTAGGGTTGTTTTTCCTGCTCCGTTTTTTCCAATAAACCCGTAAATATCGCCTTTTTTCACATGCATATTTACTTTATTTACTGCTTTTTTCTTTCCATATATTTTGGATAAATCAGTGGTTTCTAATACATATTCCATAAATCCTTCCTCCATTCTCTTTCTCATTTCCTTTGCTATTGTAACCCTTAGAATTTTAGTTTTTTTAGGAAAAGTATAAAGATTTCTTAAAGTTTTCTCTACTTCACTGCCATTTTAAACCCAATTCCCCAAACAGTTTGAATGTAAGTTTCCTCTTTATTTTCTTTACTTAGCTTCTGTCTAATGTTGCTAATATGTACATTTACCGCGTTATCCTCCCCTACAAATTCTTCCTCCCAAACAGATTCAAAAATATTATTCTTGGTAAAAACCTTGTTAGGATTACTCATTAATAGCTTAAGAATTAAAAACTCTCTCTTAGTTAAAGCAATTTCTTTTCCCTTTACTGTAACTGTAAAGTTATTCCCATCTAACCGCAAATCCTTAAATTCATATATCTCTTTTGGTTGGTAGCTACTCTTTTTATTTTTTCTAAGCGCCACCTCTACCCTTGCTAATAATTCATCTGTATCAAAGGGTTTGGTAATATAATCGTCTGCACCACCCCTTAACATATGAATCTTACTTTTAGAATCATCCTTTGCGGACACCGCAATAACTGTAGTATCAATGTTTTGGTCCTTTATCCTCTCAAGTACCTCTTCTCCTGTCATACCTGGTAGCATTAAATCCAAAATCACCAAGTCAAACTGATCCTTTTCTAACCATAGCATAGCCTCCGTCCCCGAGAAACTGCCTTGCACCTGATACCCTTCCCCACTTAGTAACTCCTTCAACAGGTTGTTAATGTCAATATCGTCTTCCACTACTAAGATACGAGCCATCTCCATGCGCGCTTCCTCCTCTCTCTTTTCAAATTTTTGGCTTATGCGAAACACTCGTATACATACTTTGTTGTACAAAATATACATTTCCATAAGCAGGTACTTTGTCCCCGTCGGCACTTATATGCTGTCTTTTAGCATATTATGTGCCGCTACGAGGGACAACGTAGCGCGAGCGTGCCTGCGCTTAAATGTATATTTTGTACAACAGAATCAACTATAAACTGTGTTTCGCAATTATCATTCTTTCCTATTTTATACACGAAAAACCGTTATACACATTCGTATAACGGTTTTCCTTCTATATAAGATTTATCTTAAACCTTACTTATGCAATTTTAGATTTTGCAACTTCTACTAATTTTGCAAAGCCTTCTGCATCATTTACTGCCATTTCAGATAACATTTTTCTGTTGATATCAACTCCTGCTACCTTTAATCCGTGCATTAATTTGCTGTATGATAAACCATTTAATCTAGCTGCTGCATTAATACGAGCAATCCATAATTGTCTGAATTGTCTTTTTCTTTCTTTTCTACCTGCATATGATGTAGCCATTGCTCTCATAACAGATTGTTTTGCAACTCTATATTGTTTTGATCTAGCTCCTCTATAACCTTTAGCTAGCTTTAATACTTTATTATGTCTTTTCTTTGCCTTTTGGCCACCTTTAATTCTTGCCATGGATATTGTCCTCCTTCTCTATCTTATAAATATGGTAAAATTTTCTTCATGTTCTTAACGTTAGTTGCATCTGTCATAGCTGCTTTTCTAAGATTTCTTTTTCTCTTAGTTGATTTCTTTGTTAAGATATGGCTTTTATATGCTTTCATTCTTTTTAATTTTCCAGTTCCTGTTTTTTTGAAACGCTTTGCTGCTGCTCTGCTTGTTTTAATTTTTGGCATGTTAATTCCTCCTAATATTTAATGTGTGTAATTTCTATTCTAACGTTTTTCTGTTAAAAACATTATCATACTTCTTCCTTCGAATTTTGCTGGCTTCTCAATAACTGCTACATCTGATAAACGCTCTGCAAAATCATCTAGAATTCCTTTACTTGAATTTACATGAGCTAACTCTCTACCTCTGAAACGAAGTGTTACCTTAACTCTGTCTCCCTTTGTAAGGAACTTTCTTGCTTGATTCACTTTAGTGTTCAAATCATTAGTGTCAATGTTTGGTGACAAACGCACCTCTTTTACATCAATTACCTTTTGTTTCTTCTTTGCTTCTTTTTCCTTACGAGCTAATTCGTAACGATACTTCCCGTAATCAACGATTTTACATACAGGTGGTTTGGCTGTTGGAGCAATCTTCACTAAATCTAGTTCTGCTTCCTTCGCAAGCTTTAACGCTTCCTTGGCTGACATAACACCTAATTGTTCGCCATCTTCACCAATTAAACGTACTTCTCTGTCTCTAATTTGCTCGTTAATCATTAAATCGCTAATAGTAGTACACCTCCAAAAATAAAAAGTGGATAGTTAGACTATCCACTGTAAATTCAAATGCGTAAATCAAATACATCATTCAACATAATTAACCATTAGTCACTAAGCGTGCTACGGTGAGAGTGGATACTCTGCTTCCTGTTAGTTGTAATCACAACTTCATCATTATATCCCATGAAGCTGTGACTTGTCAATAGGGAATTTTATTTCTTTTATTTTTCTTCCTCTACTTCAATTTTTCTAATTTCTTTTGTGCGAATTTCCTTTGTAATATGGGCAATAAATTCATCTAAGGTCTTTTGACCTTCATCCCCTAGAAAACGGCTTCTTACAGAAACCTTTTGTTCCTCTTCCTCTTTTTGTCCTACCACAAGCATATATGGTACTCTGTCAAGACGAGTTTCTCTAATCTTATAACCGATTTTTTCTGCTCTTTCGTCTACTGTACATAATACTCCATTTGCCTTTAGCTCTTTTTCAACCTTTTCGGCATACTCATGATATTTTTCAGAAATTGGTAAAATTCTTACTTGCTCTGGACATAACCAGGTTGGGAAAAGTCCTGCATATTTTTCAATTAACCATGCTAGGGTTCTTTCGTAGCAGCCCATAGAGGTTCTATGAATAATGTAAGGACGTACCTTATCTCCATTTTGGTCTACATAATACATATCGAATTGTTCTGCAAGTAGGGCATCCCATTGAATGGTAATCATGGTATCTTCTTTTCCGTATACATTTTTTGCCTGAATATCTACCTTCGGTCCGTAGAAGGCTGCCTCTCCTGCTTCCTCTGTAAATGGAATGTCTAGCTCTCTAAGCACCTTTCTAATTCTTTCTTGTGTTTCTTCCCAAACCTCGGCACTACCAATATATTTTTCTTTATTTTCAGGATCCCATTTAGAAAGACGATAGGTTACATCCTCTTCTACTCCAAGTGTACGAAGACAATGTCTTGCCAAATCAAGACAGCCTTTAAATTCCTCATCCATTTGGTCTGGACGTACAATTAAATGTCCTTCTGAAATAGTAAACTGACGTACTCTTGTAAGTCCGTGCATTTCTCCTGAATCCTCACATCTAAATAAGGTAGAGGTTTCTCCATAACGAATTGGTAAATCACGGTATGACTTTTGACTTGCTTTGTATACATAATATTGGAATGGACAAGTCATTGGGCGAAGGGCAAATACCTCTTTGTCCTTTTCTTCGTCACCCATTACAAACATGCCGTCCTTGTAATGATCCCAGTGTCCAGAAATTTTATATAAATCACTTTTTGCCATTAAAGGAGTCTTAGTTCTAACGTATCCTCTTTCTTCTTCTAAGTCCTCAATCCAACGTTGTAGTGTTTGAATAATCTTAGCACCCTTTGGCATAAGAAGTGGAAGACCTTGACCAATTACATCTACTGTTGTAAATAATTCCATTTCACGACCTAATTTATTATGGTCACGTTTTTTAATGTCTTCTAATTCTTTTAATCTTTCGTCTAGGTCTGCCTTCTTTGTATAGGCTGTTCCATAAATTCTAGTAAGCATTTTATTTTTCTCGCTACCTCTCCAGTAAGCACCAGAAGAGGAAATTAATTTAAATGCCTTAATTGGTTTGGTACTCATAAGGTGTGGACCTGCACATAGGTCTACGAACTCTCCCTGGCTATAGAAGGAAATGGTTTCTCCCTCTGGTAAATCCTCAATTAGCTCTACCTTATAAGGCTCGTTTCTTTCCTTCATAAAGGCAATGGCTTCTTCTCTTGGTAAAGTAAAGCGCTTAATCTCTGCCCCTTCTTTGATGATTTTTTTCATTTCCTTTTCAATTTCGTCTAGAGCTGCTCTATCAAAAAAGTCACAATCAAAGTCATAGTAAAAGCCATCATCAATGGAAGGTCCAATAGCAAGCTTAGCCTCTGGATATAATCTTTTTACTGCCTCTGCAAGTACATGAGATGCAGTATGACGATATGCATGTTTTCCCTTCTCATCCTGGAAGGTTAAAATATTAAGCTCACAGTCCTTGTCAACTTGCGTTCTTAAATCTACTACCTCTTGATTTACTTCTCCAGCACATGCCATTCTAGCAAGTCCTTCACTAATATCAGCGGCAATTTCATACACTGACATTGGTTTGTCATATTCTTTTTTTGAGCCATCTTTTAATGTAATAATCATGTTCAATTTCTCCTATCTTATATTTAGCTTAAGTTTACTTTTCTTCACAGCTACAGTCGCAATCTGTATCAGCGTCAAAGCTAGCACTGTTACCGCGATTGTTATTCCCATTGTTACTTCCAATGGTAACACCATGGGTCCAAGGGGCATTTAGAAGTCCAAGTGCAATTCCAGCAAAGAAAAAGCAACCTCCAAGAAGCCATAATTCACGTTTGTTTAATTCCACATTCCCACAAAATAGATTTTTGAAAAACTTTTTCATAATAATCTCCTTTTCTGAGCAATTTATTGCAAAGAGGCGATGAAAAATCTGCATTGCAGTTTTTCATCTGCCATCAAAGCTATTTGTTTTTGCTCACAAACAAATAGCCGTGTGAAAAATAAGGTCTTCAGACTTATTTTTCACACTAATCTCCTTTTCTTAACAAAAAAAATCCCATACACAACTAATATGTGCATGGGACGTATGATTTACGCGGTTCCACCCTGCTTGCCAAAAGGGCCACTTCATTAGATGATAACGGAATCACCGGACTGTATTAGAGTCACTCAGAGGTAGTCTTCAAATATAGGCACTTAGGATATTCTCAGCATCATCCCTCTCTGTTAAAGCGTTACTATATTCTACTGGTCTCGTCAACGTATTGTGTTCTTCTTTTCCTCATTATAGACCATAGTGATATGAAATGTCAATTACAAGAAAGAAAATGCTTTAACAATTACACGCAAGTTTACAACTACCACATTCTTTGATTATACGCAGGTTTAAAAGCGACATATTTTTTGATTATGCGCACATAACTAAGTAATTGATTGAGAAAAAATCCGTTATACAAATAGCCTACCCATTCGTATAACGGATTATTTTTAATTACAATTTTATTTTTTTACAGCTAGTCCATAGGAACAGCTTTGATTGTTTCATGTAATTTTGCTAGATATGTGCTTAATTTGCTATATGCAACATTTCTATCTTGTTGTGACAATTTCTTTGTATCAACAGCTTTATA
>JAFPBJ010000017.1 GCA_017390525.1 Lachnospiraceae bacterium
AGACCAAGTGATATTTTAACAAAAGAAGCATTTATGAATGCATTAACTGTAGATATGGCACTTGGATGTTCTACTAACAGTATGCTTCATTTACCAGCCATTGCTCATGAAGCAGGAGTAGAATTAAATGTAGATATTGCTAACGAAATTAGTGCAAAAACACCAAACCTTTGCCATTTAGCTCCAGCAGGACATACATACATGGAGGAACTAAATGAAGCAGGTGGCGTTTATGCTGTAATGAATGAATTAAGCAAGAAGAATTTACTAAATCTTGATTGTATGACTGTAACAGGTAAAACAGTTGGAGAAAACATCAAAGGTTGCGTAAATAAAAACCCAGAGGTGATTCGTCCAATTGATAATCCATATAGCCAAACTGGTGGAATTGCAGTATTAAAAGGTAATATTGCTCCAGATTCTGGTGTCGTAAAACGTTCAGCAGTAGTAGAAGAAATGATGGTACATGAAGGACCAGCTAGAGTATTTGATTGTGAAGAGGATGCCATTGCAGCAATTAAGGGTGGTAAAATCGTTGCAGGAGATGTAGTAGTGATTCGTTACGAGGGACCAAAGGGTGGACCAGGTATGAGAGAAATGCTTAACCCAACCTCAGCAATTGCAGGAATGGGCTTAGGCTCAAGCGTAGCATTAATTACAGATGGTCGTTTTTCAGGAGCTTCAAGAGGTGCTTCTATTGGACATATTTCTCCAGAAGCAGCAGTAGGTGGACCAATTGCCTTAATTGAAGAAGGAGATATTATTAAAATCAATATTCCTGAAAATACCATTAACGTAGATGTAAGTGATGAAGAATTAGAAGAAAGACGTAAAAAATGGCAGCCAAGAGAGCCTAAGGTAACAACTGGATACTTAGCAAGATATGCATCAATGGTAACTTCAGGAAATAAAGGTGCTATCTTAGAAAAATAGAAAAAGGGAGATACGAAAGAATCATGAAACAATTAACAGGTGCACAAATTGTGATTGAGTGTCTTAAGGAACAAGGCGTTGATACAGTTTTTGGTTATCCAGGAGGCGCAATTTTAAATATTTATGACGAAATCTATAAACATAGTAATGAAATTACTCATATTTTAACCTCCCACGAGCAAGGGGCATCTCATGCCGCTGATGGATATGCAAGAGCCACTGGAAAAGTAGGAGTTTGCCTTGCAACCTCAGGACCGGGAGCAACGAATTTAGTAACAGGAATTGCCACTGCATATATGGACTCTGTTCCTATGGTGGCAATTACCGCCAATGTTGCATTGCCACTTCTTGGAAAGGATAGCTTTCAAGAAATTGATATTGCAGGAGTTACTATGCCGATTACGAAACATAATTTTATTGTAAAGGATGTAACAAAGCTTGCAGATACTCTAAGACGTGCCTTTAAAATCGCTAAAACTGGACGTCCAGGTCCTGTTTTGGTAGATATTACAAAGGATGTAACTGCCAATAAAACGAGCTATACTCCAATGAAACCAGAGCCAATCAAACGATTAACAGAAAAAATCACTGGAGAAGATATTGATAGGGCAGTTGAACTGATTAAGGCAAGTAAGAAACCATACATTTTTGTAGGTGGTGGAGCAGTAATTTCAGGTGCTCATCAGGAATTAAAGGAATTTGTAGAAAAGGTAAATGCGCCAGTGGCAGATTCTTTAATGGGTAAAGGTGCCTTTGATGGAGAGAATCCACTTTATACAGGAATGCTTGGAATGCATGGAACAAAAACCTCTAACCTCGGAGTCAGTGAATGCGATTTACTGATTGTAGTAGGAGCAAGATTTAGTGATAGAGTCATTGGAAATGCAGCTAAGTTTGCGAAAAAAGCAAAAATTTTACAAATTGATGTAGACCCAGCAGAAATTAACAAAAATATTCGTACCCATGCTAGTATCATTGGAGATGTAAAATCAGTACTTGAGCTATTAAATCATAAGCTAGAAAAGGTAGAACGAAAAGAGTGGATTGGTCATATATTAGAAATGAAAAAGAAATATCCACTTACCTATAAGAAAAATGGCTTAAGTGGTCCACAAATCGTAGAAAAAATCTATGAATTAACGAGTCAGGATGCCATTATTTGTACCGAGGTAGGTCAACATCAAATGTGGGCAGCACAGTTTTACAAATATCGTAAGCCTAGAACCTTAATTACTTCAGGTGGTTTAGGAACTATGGGTTATGGACTAGGAGCAGCCATTGGAGCTAAGGTTGGAAAAAGAGATAAAACAGTAGTAAATATTGCAGGAGACGGATGCTTCCGTATGAATATGAATGAAATTTGTACTGCTGCAAGATACAATATTCCAATTATTCAGGTGGTAATTAACAACCATGTGCTAGGAATGGTAAGACAATGGCAGACCTTATTCTATGCAGAGCGTTATTCCTTTACTACCTTAAATGACCAAGTAGACTTTGTGAAGCTAGCAGAGGCTATGGGGGCAGTTGGAAAAAGAGCTACTACAATTGAAGAATTTGAAGAAGCCTTTAAAGAAGCAAAGGAAATAGGCAGACCAGTGGTAATAGATTGTATCATCAATGAAGATGATAAGGTATGGCCAATGGTAGCACCAGGGGCAGCAATTTCAGAAGTATTTTCTGAAGAGGATTTAGAAAAAGAAAAGAAATAGAAGTTACCCTTGACGAAAAATTTAGATAGGGTTAGAATTGAAAGAAAACAAGTAACACCATTAGGAGGAAAAAAAAGTGGGAAGAGTTTATAATTTTTCAGCAGGTCCAGCAGTATTGCCTGAATCTGTATTAAGAGAAGCAGCAGAGGAAATGTTAGATTACAAGGGCACAGGAATGTCTGTTATGGAAATGAGCCATAGATCAAAAGCATTTGATGACATCATCAAAACTGCAGAGGCTGATTTACGTGACTTAATGAATATTCCAGATAACTATAAGGTATTATTCTTACAAGGTGGTGCCTCTCAACAATTTGCAGCAATCCCAATGAACCTTATGAAAAATAAAGTAGCAGATTACATTATTACAGGACAATGGGCAAAGAAAGCTTACCAAGAAGCATCAAAATATGGAAAAGTAAATGCCATTGCATCATCAGAGGATAAAACATTCTCTTATATTCCAGATTGTTCTGATCTTCCAATTAGCGAAGATGCTGACTATGTATATATCTGTGAAAATAATACAATTTATGGAACAAAATATAAAACCTTACCAAATACAAAAGGAAAAACCTTAGTAGCAGATGTTTCATCATGCTTTTTATCAGAACCAATTGATGTAACAAAATATGGCGTAATCTACGGCGGAGTACAAAAGAACGTAGGACCTGCAGGTGTAGTAATTGCTATTATTCGTGAAGATTTAATTACTGATGATGTACTAGAAGGTACACCAACTATGTTAAAATACAAAACACAAGCAGACAATGATTCACTTTACAACACACCACCATGCTATGGAATTTACATATGTGGAAAAGTATTTAAATGGTTAAAGAGCATGGGTGGCTTAGCTGCAATGAAAGAGAAAAATGAAGCAAAAGCTAAGATTTTATATGATTTCCTTGATGAAAGCAAGCTATTTAAAGGAACAGTTAGAAAAGAAGATCGTTCTTTAATGAACGTACCATTTGTAACTGGTAACGATGAATTAGATGCGAAGTTCATTAAAGAAGCAAAAGCCGCAGGCTTTGAAAACTTAAAAGGACACAGATCTGTAGGTGGTATGCGTGCTAGTATCTACAATGCAATGCCACAAGAAGGTGTAGAAAAATTAGTTGAATTTATGAAAAAATTTGAAGCAGAAAATGCATAATTGATTGGTAATAAGGTGTCAAAGTTCCTTTTGGCACCTTAATACTAGTATATGAAAGAAAAGGTAAGTAAACTTGAAATGTAAGAAGTTGATTGAGTTTTTTTCATTGGTTATATGTATGTGTTGTTTCTGTGGTTGTTTTGGTAATAACAACAAAAATGTAAGTCCAAAACCGGATATTGAATATAATGAAGAGGGATGTTCAACGCTGGTTCAATATGAGGTAAAGGGCGATAAGATTGAAATTGTATATAATCTTGAGATTATAAATAATACAGACGAAACAAAATACTTTTATTTATATGCAAATATGGCGCAGGAAGACGATAATCTTGTAATAGAAAATACAATTCCAGGCTATGAAAAGGATACAGAAGAAAAACAAGTCTATCAACTAGAACCCCATGAAGGTAAAGATGACTATTTTACTGTGTATTTTCGAGGAACTCATGGTTCACAAGATACAAAAGAAAATAAAAAAGTAATACAAGAAAAAAATTTAATTATTAAAGAAATAGCAAAAGAAGATATTCCAGAGAATGCGAAAGTGGTTACTCTAGATGAAGAATAAAATGTAATGAAATAAAGAAAGGAAAATAAAAAATGATTAAAGTAAATTGCCTAAATCCAATTGCAGCTGTAGGAATGGATTTATTAAGTGATAATTATGAAGTAGTAGATAATATGAATGAAGCAGACGCTGTATTAGTAAGAAGTGCGTCTATGCATGATTTAGAATTATCTGATAATTTAGAAGCAATCGCAAGAGCAGGAGCAGGAGTAAACAACATCCCTCTTGATAAATGTGCCCAAAAAGGAATCGTTGTATTCAACACACCAGGAGCTAACGCTAACGGTGTAAAGGAATTAGTAATTGCAGCACTTCTTATGGCATCAAGAGATTTAGTTGGTGGATACAATTGGGTAAAAGCTAATGCTGATGATGAAAATATTGCAAAATCTGTAGAAAAGAACAAAAAGAATTTTGCAGGAAATGAAATCCAAGGAAAGAAATTAGGTGTCATTGGACTAGGTGCCATTGGTGTATTAGTAGCCAATGCAGCCAATAAATTAGGAATGGAAGTATTAGGATATGACCCATTTGTATCTGTAGATGCAGCATGGAAATTATCAAAAGATATTAAACACATTCAAAATGTAGAAGACATTTTCAAAGAGTGTGACTTTATTACAATGCATGTGCCTTTATTAGATAGCACAAAACACATTATTAACAAGGATTCTCTTGCTCTTATGAAGGATGGAGTAAAGATTCTTAACTTCTCAAGAGATGCACTTGTAAATGACGAAGATATGATTGCAGCCTTAGCTTCTAAAAAGGTAGCAAAATATGTTACTGACTTCCCTAATCCAGCAATTGCAGGAGTAGATGGAGTTCTTACATTACCACACTTAGGTGCTTCGACAGAAGAATCAGAAGATAACTGTGCAGTAATGGCAGTAAAAGAGTTAATGGATTATGTAGAAAATGGTAACATCAAAAACTCTGTAAACTATCCAAACTGTGATATGGGAGTTTGTGAAAACGTAGCACGTATTGCTATTAATCACAAAAATATTCCAAATATGTTAAGCCAGTTTACAGGTATTGTAGCAGGTGCTAACATTAACATTTCTGATATGATTAACAAAAGTAAAGGAGAATATGCTTATTCTATCCTAGATGTAAGTGAATCTCCAAGTCCAGAGTTAATTGAACAATTAAAAGCAATTGATGGTGTTGTAAAAGTAAGAATTATTAAATAAGAAAACATGATTCATGTGTTAGAGCGAAGAAGAGTCCAAGAATTTGGGCTCTTTTTTCAAAAATAGGAAAGTGCTCGTATGTAGTGGGAACTAAGGAGAATTTGTAAAACAAATTCTCTTAGAAGTGTCGCTGCAGAGCGACACTTTTTTTTCGTTATATTACTAGTTTTCCTTTTTGTACGAAAATAAAAACAAAAAAAGGGTTGATTTTTAGAGAAAAATAATGTATTATACGTTGTAGCAAAGACAAATGTACGTCTGATAAAAACATTCGAAGCATTTGAAAGTAAAAATAGTAAGGAGAATAATACAATGAGTAACAAATTAAAAGTAGGTATCTTAGGTGGTACTGGTATGGTTGGACAACGTTTTATCGCATTACTTGAGAATCATCCATGGTTTGAGGTAGTAACCATTGCAGCTAGCCCAAGATCTGCTGGAAAGACATATGAAGAAGCAGTAGGAGATCGTTGGAAAATGGATACTCCAATGCCAGAAGCAGTAAAGAACATTATCGTACACAACGTAAATGAAGTAGAAGAAGTAGCAAGCACTGTAGATTTCGTATTTAGTGCAGTAGATATGACTAAGGATGAAATTAAAGCAATCGAAGAAGCTTATGCAAAAACTGAAACACCAGTTGTTTCTAACAACAGTGCACATAGATGGACACCAGATGTTCCTATGGTAGTACCTGAGATTAACCCAGAGCATTTCAAGGTAATTGAAGACCAAAAGAAACGTCTTGGAACAACAAGAGGTTTTGTAGCAGTTAAGCCAAACTGTTCTATTCAAAGCTATGCTCCAGCTCTTACAGCATGGAAAGAGTTTGAACCAGTTGAAGTAGTAGCAACTACTTATCAAGCAATTTCAGGAGCAGGTAAGACCTTTAAGGATTGGCCAGAGATGGTAGGAAACATTATTCCTTTCATCGGTGGAGAAGAAGAAAAGAGCGAACAAGAGCCATTAAGATTATGGGGACATATTGAAAATGGTGAAATCGTAAAAGCTGATGGTCCTGTTATTACTTGCCAATGTATTCGTGTTCCAGTATTAAATGGACATACAGCAGCAGCTTTTGTTAAATTCAAAAAGAAACCAACAAAAGAAGAGCTAATTGATCGTTTAGTGAACTTCAAAGGTCTTCCACAAGAATTAAATCTTCCAAGTGCACCAAAACAATTTATCCAATACTTAGAAGAGGATAATCGTCCACAAGTTAACTTAGATGTTGACTTCGAAAATGGAATGGGTGTTTCCATTGGTCGTTTAAGAGAAGATACAGTATATGATTACAAATTTGTTGGATTATCACACAATACAGTTCGTGGTGCTGCAGGTGGTGCAGTTTTATGTGCAGAGCTATTAAAAGCACAAGGATATATTCAACCAAAATAAGATAAGTAGAAAAGGAACTATTTCATTTCGGTGAAGTAGTTCTTTTTTGTGAATTGTCACAAAAATGTAATGTATTTTTTGTAAATCTTAATAAAAATGTAAAAAAAGCTAGTTTTTTAGGGGAGTTTCGTGTATAATGGAGTGGAATATCAGTTAAAGTTAGGGGGATTTACAAATCGTGAAAAGAACAAAAAAGTGGATTGTGGCAATGTTAGTGCTCCTTTTATGTGGACAAACTATTTTAGTTTGTGGAGCAGATAAATATAATGAAAATATTCAGATTACAAAAGAAGGTATGGTGGCAGATTCCTTAAATGGTGTTGATGCCATTTACCGAAAAGGTGGATTAGATGGCTCTAATGCGACTTATTCTTGTGCGGCTTATGTGAAGAAGTATTACAACAAGGTTTATGGTGTAGTACCTTATAATTTATTTAAAAATAGCACTCCTTTAGTAGCAAATGATAAGTTTGTAAAGGTTTCAAAGCCTCAGGTAGGGGATATTGTTGCTGAATGGCAGGGCTCTTCTCACTGGTCTATTGTAAAGGAAGTGTTAGAAGACAAGGTTGTAGTAATTGAGCAGAATTTTAAGTGGTCTTCTGGAGGCAATTATTATACTAGAGTGAATCGTACTGTTTCTAATGATAAGGCAGTGTTTTTCCGTTTGGAGAGTCAATTAAAGGAGGATACTCCTGCTAGTAAAGAGGAGAAGGAAACAGAGGTTGTGAGTGATCCAAAACAAGAGGAAAAGAAAAAGGTAGCAAAGAAGCTTACCTTATCTAAGTCTGATGTTACCCTTAAGCTTAAGGAAAAGTTTACTCTTAAGGCAAGCTATTTGCCAAGTAATACGAAGGTTAAGATTACTTTTAAAAGTGAGAATAAGGCAATTGCTGTAGTCAACCAAAAGGGACAGGTTACTGCAAAGAAGGTTGGCAAGACGAATATTGTAGTGACTACTTCCACAGGGCTTACTAAGAAGTGTATTGTGCGAGTGAAAAAAGCGTAATTTTTATATTTCATATTTATATGAAAAGGCGAATGTGTAATGATGCATTCGCCTTTTTTTGTGGAATTTTTTACCAAAAAAATGCAACCCTTTTTTAAAAGTTATAAAAATTTTATGGTAAGGATAAATATGAAATTTTTATAAACTCCATTGATTATTTCTCATGTTGGTATATAATAGAAAATACTGTAAAATGTAAAAAATGAAATGGAGGATGTTATGCTAAAAATAGTACAATATGTAAAAAAGTCTTGGTATATTGTAGTAGTGATTATGTTGCTATTGTTTGTACAAGCAAATTGTGAATTAACATTACCAGAATATACCTCAGACATTATTGATGTAGGAATTTCCTCAAAGGGAATTGAAAGTGCTGTGCCAGAGGCGATAAGAGCATCTAGCCTTAGTCAGCTTATGCTGTTTATGACAGAGGATGAGGAAAATTTAGTAAAAGAGCAATTTGATTTAGTGAAAAAAGAAGAGGCTAGTAAAAGTCAACTTAAGAAATATGATGCTCTAACAAAAGAGGACATTTATATTTTAAAAGAGGATGCAGAGAAAGAAACCATTGAAGAAACCTTAAAGGAATGTGAGACTATGGTAGCCTTTCTTGCTTCTGATCAGGACGAAGCAAAAAAAGTAAGAGAGCAGATGGCAGCAGGAATGCAACTACAGTCCATTGATGTGCCTACCTTCTTTCAATTTTTGGCTAAAATGACTAGAGAAAACAGACTAGAAATGAAAGAAAAGATGCTAGAGCATATGCAAGATATGATGATTGATCAAATTTCGTTGCAGTTTGTAAGTGGAGAGTATGAGCAGGTAGGATTAGATGTAGATAAAATTCAATTTAATTACCTACGAACTATGGCATTAAAAATGATTGGATTATCTTTACTTGGTATGGCAGTTGCTATTTTAGTATCGTTGCTTGCTTCACGAGTTGCGGCATCAGCTAGTAGAGATTTAAGAAGAAAGGTATTTAAAAAGGTAGTTTCTTTTTCTAATTCAGAAAAGGAAGCATTTTCTACCGCTTCTTTAATTACTCGTTGTAGCAATGACGTACAGCAGGTACAAATGATTATAGTTATGCTTCTTCGAATGGTAGCATTAGCGCCAATTATGGGAATTGGAGGAGTCATTAAGGTTTTACAAAGTACAAGATCCATGGCATGGATTATTGTATTAGCAGTAGGCTTGATTCTTTGTATTGTAATGGTGCTTATGGTAGTGGCTATGCCAAAGTTTAAGATTATGCAAACCATGGTAGATAAGCTTAATTTGGTTGCTAGAGAAATTCTAACAGGAATTCCTGTGATTCGTGCATTTAGTAGAGAAAAGCATGAGGAAGCAAGATTTGATGTGGCAAATACAGATTTAATGAAAACTCAGTTATTTACCAATCGTTGCATGGCATTTATGATGCCAACTATGATGTTTATTATGAACGGAATCTCTGTATTGATTGTATGGGTAGCAGCGCATAAAATTGATCAAGGCTTAATTGGCTTAGGAGATATGACTGCTTTTATTACTTATACAATGCAGATTGTTATGTCTTTCCTTATTTTAACTATGATTTCTATTATGCTACCAAGAGCAGCAGTTGCAGCAGATCGTATTGACGAAGTATTAAAAACAGATGTGTTAATTAAAGATAAAAAGGAAACAAAATGTCTTCCACAAGCTAAAAAAGGTGTAGTTGAGTTTCATGATGTATCCTTTGCATATAATAATGCAGAGGAAGATGCATTAGAGCATATTTCTTTTACAGCAAAACCAGGAGAAACTACTGCAATTATTGGAAGTAGTGGTTGTGGAAAATCTACCCTTCTTCATTTGATTCCAAGATTATTTGATGTAACCGATGGTTCTATTACTCTTGATGGAGTCGATATTAGGGATTTAACGTTAGAAGAATTAAGAGATAATATTGGCTTTGTGCCACAAAAGGGAATGCTATTTTCGGGAACCATTGAATCTAACATTAAATATGCCAATGAGGATATGGAAGATGCTGATATGATAAAAGCAGCACAAATTGCTCAGGCAACAGAATTTATTGATAGTAAGCCAGAAAAATATGATACACCTATTTCTCAAGGTGGTACCAATGTATCAGGTGGACAAAAGCAACGTCTATCTATTGCAAGAGCCATTGCGAAAAAGCCAAAGGTATATATTTTTGATGATAGCTTTTCAGCGCTAGATTATAAAACGGATGTGGCACTTAGAAAAGCATTAAAGGAAGAGGTAAAGGATGCTACAGTAATTATTGTAGCACAAAGAATTAGTACCATTTTACATGCAGAGCAAATTCTTGTGTTAGAGGATGGTAAAATTGTTGGTGCTGGTACCCATGAAGAGCTATTAGCTAGTAATGAGGTATATAGACAGATTGCAGAGAGTCAATTATCAAAGGCTGAGATAGAAAGTCAATTAAAGGGAAAGGAGGCAAAATAATATGGAAACAACCAGAAAGTCAAGACCAAGAGGTCCTATGGGACATGGTGGTGGAATGAGACCAGCAGAAAAGGCAAAGGATTTTAAGGGTACCCTAAAAAAATTAGTCAATTACATGAAAAGCTACCATTTTGCAATTTTATTAGTGGTGTTATTTGCTATTGGAAGCACAGTGTTTGCCATTGTAGGTCCTAAAATTCTTGGTAAAGCTACCACAGAGCTAGCAAAAGGATTAATGAAAGGAAACATTAATTTTGATAAAATTGGAAAGATTTTGTTAGGATTACTTATTTTATATGTAGTAAGTAATATCCTTGGTTATGTGCAAGGCTTTATTATGAGTGGTGTTTCTCAAAAGATGGCATATAAAATGAGAAAAGAAATTGCCATTAAAATGAATCGCCTTCCTATGAATTATTATGATACTAGAACTTATGGAGAAGTACTTTCTAGGGTAACGAATGATGTGGATACCTTAGGAATGAGCTTTAATCAAGCTGTAACCCAAGTGATTACTGCCATTACAACCTTAATTGGTATCTTCATTATGATGTTAAGTATCAGTCCACTGATGACTTTAATTGCCATTTTGATTTTACCTATTTCCATGGGCTTAATTGGTTTTATTATGAGCCACTCTCAAGGATATTTTAAGGAGCAACAAGAGTATCTTGGAAAAGTAAATGGTCAAGTAGAGGAAGTATTTGGTGGACATAACGTAGTAAAGCTTTTTAATAGAGAAGAAGCAGCGCTACAGGAATTTGATGAAAATAACAATAAGCTATACAACTCAGCTTGGAAATCACAATTTTTCTCTGGAATGGCACAGCCTATTATGGCATTTGTAGGTAACTTAGGATATGTAGCAGTTGCTGTACTTGGTGGTTATTTAACAATAAAAGAAAAAATTGAGGTGGGAGATATTTTATCCTTCATTCAATATGTAAGACAGTTTACACAGCCAATTACACAGCTTGCACAAGTATCAAATATGCTTCAATCAACAATTGCTGCAGCAGAGAGAGTATTCGAATTCTTAGAGGAAGAGGAAGAAGAGTTAGTAGCTAAAAATCATGCCCCAATTCATGCTGAAGAAGTAGAAGGCAGCGTTTCCTTTGAACATGTAAAATTCGGGTATAATCCAAATAAAATTATTATCAAAGATTTTAGTACAGAAGTAAAACCAGGACAAAAGATTGCAATTGTTGGACCAACAGGAGCAGGAAAAACCACTATTGTGAAGCTTCTAATGAGATTTTACGATGTAAATTCGGGAGATATTAAAATTGATGGACATAGTATCAAGGATTTTGATAGAAGTGAATTAAGACATGCCTTTGGAATGGTATTACAGGATACTTGGTTATTTAAAGGTACGATTATGGAAAATATCCGTTATGGTAGATTAGATGCCACGGATGAAGAGGTAATTGCAGCAGCAAAAGCAGCTCATGCTCATCACTTTATTACCACCTTACCAGGTGGCTATCAAATGGAGCTAAATGAGGAAACCACCAATGTATC